>CAMKZP010000175.1 GCA_946477805.1 uncultured Enterobacter sp. | reverse complement strand
GTGATATCCCGCAGCTCGCTTCCGTTCATGCCCACCGGTTTTTCACAGAACACGTGCTTTCCGGCGGCGAGTGCCGCGAGGATCATCTCTTTATGCTCGAAATGAGGTGTGCAGATGTGCACCACGTCGATGCCGTCATCCAGCAGCATTTCCCGGTAATCCTGATAAAAGCGGCACTGATAGTTCATCGCCAGCGCCAGCCCTTTAACGCTGTCGGTGTCGACCAGCGCGCGCAGCGCCACGTTCGGTATCTGGCGCAGGGCATTCACATGGCAGCCGTGGATGGCGCCGCCGCCGATAATGGCCGTATTCAGGATCGTCATCTTCGCCTCCCGTTAGTCAGCCGCGTTCGCGAGCATTTGAGCCTTCACGCACAGCTCTGCCGCCTTAAAGGCGTGCGCCTGGGTCATGGCGTTTTCCGTGCGGTGCAGGCAGTCGAGGATAAGCTCGCCAAAGAAGGGGAACCCGACTTTTCCGGCAACCGGATAGCGGAACTCTCCCTCCTTGTTCACGAGATAGACCACGTCCTGCTCGCCGCGAGTGAGGTCGACGTATTTGCGGATTTCGATGTACCCCTCGGTGCCGAGAAGCGTCAGGCGCCCGTCGCCCCAGGTGGAGAGCCCGTCCGGCGTGAACCAGTCGCAGCGGAAATAGCCGCTGGCGCCGTTTTCGCCTTTGATCATGGCGTCACCGAAATCTTCAAATGCCGGATACTGCGGATGGTTGACGTTGCGCGCCTGGCTGGCGATCACGACGGCATCGCTGTTGCCGGTGTAAAACAGGAACTGCTCAATCTGATGGCTGCCGATGTCGCACAGGATGCCGCCAAAATAGCGTCGGTCGTAGAACCACGCCGGGCGGCCCGTTCCTTCCCGGTGCGGACCGGTCCCGAGGGTTTGCACCACGCGGCCAATCGCGCCCTGCTGCACCAGCTGCCCGGCAAAAACCGCGCTCTCAACGTGCAGGCGCTCGCTGTAGTAGACCGCATATTTTTTGCCGGTTTTCTCGACCATCGCTTTGGCATCGGCCAGCTGATCGAGGGTGGTGAGCGGCGCTTTGTCGGTGAAGTAGTCTTTCCCCGCCGCCATCGCTGTCAGCCCCAGCGCGCAGCGCTCGGAGGGGATCGCTGCACCCGCGACCAGACGCACCTCATCGTCGTTAAGGATGGCCTCCAGCGACGCTGCCGCCTGCGCCTGCGGGTACTGCCGAATAAATGCGTCGACTTTCGCCGGATCGGGATCGTAAACCCACTTTAGCGTCGCGCCGGCTTCAATCAGGCCGTTGCACATTCCGTAGATATGGCCGTGGTCGAGCGCGGCGGCGGCAAAGACAAACTGGCCCTGGCTGACCACCGGCTGCGGTTTGCCGACCGGCGCGTAGTTCATTCCGTCATTCTTGTTCATGGAGATACTCCTCGATCCAGATCTTTGCCCAAAGGGATAGCGCCCGCTTCGCTGAAGTTGGCGACGCTTGCGGTTTTTTCATAAAAGCGGGGGGCAAGGGCGCCGATCCCGCCGGTACGGTAAAACGGATCGTCCTGGCCAATGGGCAGGGAGACGACGCTGCGGGTAATGGCCGATTTATATATCGCGGTTATCAGCTCCAGCGAGCGTTTGCCCTGTAGCCCATCGACCAGCGGGGCGGTGCCGCGCTCGATGCTCTGAAGCAGGTCGTTAATTTGCCCGGCGTGCAGGGTCCAGGCGAGCTTCGGCGTTTCCTGAAAAACGGCGTTAAGCTGCGCTTCGCGCGACAGGTCGTTGGTGTCCTGCGGAAAACCGTTGTCGGCGCTCAGGCTGGCAAACGCCTGCCACGGTGCGGAAATACGCGCTTTATCGCCCTGAATGATGATTTTCTGATCCTCGCCGTGATGCACCACCGAAGCGGTAAGCTGGGTGAGCGCGCCGCTGGGGTAGGTGAAAATGGCCGCGCTCAGGTCCTCCACTTCGGCATTGTCGTGCGCCACGTTGGTCATCATCGCCACCACCGCGGACGGAAAGCCCAGCATCCACTGGATGGCGTCGATGTGGTGCACCGCGTGGTTAAGCGTGCAGCCGCCGCCCTCTTTTTCCCAGGTACCGCGCCACCACAGGTCGTAGTAGCTGTGTCCGCGCCACCAGAAGGAGTCCACCTGCGCGTGACAAACCCTGCCCGCGAGGCCGGAGTCCAGCGCGGCTTTCAGGCGCCAGAAGGCGTCGGTAAAGCGGTTTTGGGCAATGATGGAGAGCGTTTTTCCGCTGGCCTGCCGGGCGGCGAGCATGGCGTCGCACTCCTCAAGCGACGCGGCCATCGGTTTTTCGCACAGCACGTGGCAGCCGGCGTTGAGCGCGTCGATGCTTATCTCAGCATGCACGTAGGGCGGCGTGCAGACGTCCACGATGTCGATCCCGGTTTCTGCCGCCAGCATCTGCCGGTGGCTTTCGTAAACGCGTGCTTCCGTCAGGCCGTAGCGCGCCTTTTTCTCTTCGGCTTTTTCCGGGTAGATATCCACCAGCGCGACAATCCGGCAGCGCTGGCCAAACTGCAGATAGCCCTGAATATGGTTATGCGAGATATTCCCTGTTCCCACGATGGCGACATTTAGCATCGATGATCCTCCCGGTTACCAGCTGCCGGACGCATCCAGCGTGACGCTGGTGGCCTCTTTGTCTGCTGAGGTGGCGATACGCTGCTGGAGCAGGCGCAAATACTGTTTCTCGTTGAGCGGCAGCTCAACCCAGTCGTCCGTCCAGGTGGAAAGGTGCATAGCGTTGGAGAGCGTCAGCCCGCGAATGCCTTCCAGGCCCGGCGCAATCAGCGGTTCGCCGCGCAGGACGGCGGCACAAAAGTTGGCGGTAATGACGTGGTGTTCGCTGCATTCCGGCGCGACGGGCACGGTAACTTCCCAGCATTCCGGCTCGCCGAAGCCGTTCTGCCAGCGGGCGTTAAACGCGGTTTCAGATTCGCGCAGCCGCCAGTAGCGCAGCCTGCCCTCTTCGACGACCACTTTGCCGCGATCGCCGACGATCTCCAGGCGGTTAGTCCCCGGCGTTTCGGCCACGGTAGTAATGAACACGCCGGTGGCGCCGCTGGCGTACTCGGCGTACGCGGTGACCTCGTCCTCAACTTCAATGTCGCGATGCTTACCGAACTGGCAAAACGCGCGCAGCCGCACCGGCATGCCGACCAGCCACTGCCAGAGATCGAGCTGATGCGGGTCCTGATTCAGCAGCACGCCGCCGCCTTCGCCTTTCCAGGTCGCGCGCCAGCCGCCGGAGTTGTAGTAGCTCTGGGATCGATACCAGTTGGTGATGATCCAGTTGGAGCGGCGGATCTCGCCCAGTTCGCCGCTGTCGATCAAATCTTTTACTTTTTGGTACAGAGGGTTAGGGCGCTGGTTATACATTATGCCGAACACCACGTCGCACGCCTGGGCGCAGGCGTTCATCTCCTGCACCTGCGCCGTGTACACTCCCGCTGGCTTTTCGCAGAGGGTATGAATACCGTTACGCATCGCCAGCATCGACAGGCGGGGGTGCTCATAGTGCGGAGTGGCGATGATGACCGCGTCGATAAGCCCGCTCTGGAGCATCTCCTGCGCGTCGCTGAACAGCGGGACAGTGCCCACCAGCTGGCGGATGGCCGGATGTTTCTCCGGCGCGTTATCGCACACCGCCGTCAGGCAGGCGTCGTTAACGGTGCCGGCCAGCAAATAGCGGGCGTGGACCGTACCGATATTGCCTATACCAATAATGCCAAAACGTACCTTTTCCATGTCACACCTTATTTTCAGTCGAAAAGAGTGATGACCGGAAAATAGGAAAGGTGGGGCGCAGGGACAATGTGTTTTTGTGAGAATACTCGCAGGGTCAATAAGTAAACTCTAACCGTTTTGAAATTTCGTTTTAAAATCAATGTGCTGTTTCTGCAAATATTTGCAAAAACTGATTGAGAGCGAGGTCACACTATGGCGGGCAGGTTAAAAATGGAGGAAATTGCCTCCCTGACGGGCTATTCCGTCAGTACCGTGTCGAGGGTGTTAAGCGGCAAATCGTACACCAGCGACAGGGCCAGGGAGGCGATTGTCCGCACCGCGCGCGAACTCGGCGTGCTTGAATCGATGGCCAGCGGGCGGTTGCTTATTAACGGCATCGCGGTATTTGCGCCGGAAAGAACCTTTCAGGGACGGGGCGATATTTTTTATCTCGAAGTGACAAAGGGAATAGCCGAAGCCAGCGCGCCGCATAACGTGTGGGTCAGCTATTGCGGCCTGGAAGAACAGCATGCCGATGTAAAACTATTTCTCGAAAAAGCCAGCCAAAAAAATATCAACGCGATAATTATCATCGGCACGGATGATTCCACCATCTTTAAGCTGGCCGTCACGCTCAATAAACCCTGCGTCTTAATTAACACCGTCGACCGCGACCGCGTGCTGGATTCGGTTTCGCCCGATCACCGGGCCATCGGCTTTACCACCATGCAATATCTTTTCGAACAGGGGCACCGGCGGGTGCTGACGCTCACCTGCCTGCGCCGGGATACGCTGTACGCGCGGCTGGACGGCATAAAGGAGGCGTACCGCCATTTTCACGTCGCCTTTGAGCCGCAGCGCGACCTGCTGGTGACGGAGTGGTTTACCGCCGACGAGGCCGAGCGCGCGCTGGATGCGTGGCTGATAAGCCACGACAAAAGCCAGTGGCCGGAGGTGATTTTCCCCAACAGTACCAGCATGACGGAGGGGGTGCTACGGGCCCTGCAGCGCCACGGGCTGCGCGTGCCGGAGGATATCTCCATCATCACGACCGATTTTGCGTGGAATTTAGCGCATCGGCTGGAAAAACCGATCACCGGGATTACGGTGCCCTGCCGCGATCTCGGTATCGAAGCGGTTCATCTGCTGCAAACGCGGCTCAGCAGGCCGCAGGCGCCGGTCTTTAATCTGCTGCTGCAGGGGAAAGTGCTGGATTTTGGTTCGGTGAGTAATGCCACGCGCCACGCGGCTCGCGTGGCGCTCGACCAGTAATCAGGCCAGCTGCGGCGGCAGGCACACGCCGATGCCGCCGATACCGCAATAGCCGTACGGGTTTTTATGCAGATACTGCTGGTGGTCGTCCTCGGCGTAGTAAAACGGCTTCGCGGTGGCGATTTCCGTTGTGACCTCACGCGCGTCGCCCGCGTCGTGCATCGCTTTCTGGAAACGTTCCAGGCTGGCGCGGGCGGCGGCATCCTGCTCAGGCGTGAGGGGATAGATCGCCGAGCGATACTGCGTGCCGTGGTCATTCCCCTGACGCATGCCCTGCGCCGGGTCGTGATTCTCCCAGAAGACCTGCAGCAGCTGTTCGTAGCTGATGACGGCCGGATCGTAGACCACGCGAACGGCTTCGGCATGGCCGGTATCACCGGAGCAGACTTCACGGTACGTCGGGTTCGGCGTGTAGCCGCCGGTGTAGCCCGCCGCGGTGCTGTAGACGCCGGGCAGCTGCCAGTAGAGGCGTTCGACGCCCCAGAAGCAGCCCATCGCGAACAGCGCTATCTCCATTCCATCAGGAACGTTGGTCATTGAATGGTTGTTGACGGCGTGTAAGGTCGCCACTGGCATAGGGGTATTGCGTCCCGGTAACGCATCGGCTTGCGAAACCAGATGCTTTTTGTTGAATAAACTCACGGTGGGGCCTCCGGGGTAGCGATGTTTCGGTTAAGGTTGTCACGACGCGTTTAATTGAACACAATAAATGCGCTGAATGAGACTAGATTTAATCATAAGAAATATTTGGGTGTTACACCCTTTTTCAACCCGCGAATTGGGTTTTTGGCTAACGGGCCGTATTGCGCCGCGGAGCGGCATTACATTTGCTTCCAGGGTGGAAACAGGGATATTCAGGAGAAAACGTGACAAAAATCCGCCATTTATGTCTGGTCAGCGTCATGCTGACAAGCGGGATTGCCAGCGCGGCGAATGTCCGTTTGCAGGTTGAGGGGTTATCCGGGGCGCTGGAAAAAAACGTGCGAGCGCAGCTGTCGACGATCCAGAGCGATGAAGTTACGCCGGACCGGCGTTTTCGCGCGCGCGTGGACGACGCCATCCGTGAAGGGCTAAAAGCGCTGGGCTATTACGAACCCACCATCGATTTTGATTTACGTCCGCCTCCGGCCAAAGGGCGGCAGGTGCTGATTGCCCGCGTCTCGGCGGGTGAACCGGTACTGATTGGCGGCACCAACGTGGTGCTGCGCGGCGGCGCGCGCACGGACAGGGATTATCTGGACCTGCTCGGCTCGCGTCCGAAAGCGGGAACCGTGCTTAACCACGGGGATTATGACCACTTTAAAAAATCGCTCACCAGCGTTTCGCTGCGCAAAGGCTACTTCGACAGCCAGTTCAACAAAAGCCAGCTGGGCGTGGCGGTGGAACGGCGTCAGGCCTTCTGGGATATCGATTTTGACAGCGGCGAGCGCTATCGCTTCGGGGATGTAACCTTCGAAGGGTCGCAAATCCGCGAAGAGTATCTGCAAAACCTGGTGCCGTTTAAAAAAGGCGATTATTACCAGTCGAGCGATCTCGGCGAGCTGAACCGCCGCCTGTCGGCAACGGGCTGGTTTAACTCCGTCGTTGTCGCGCCGGAGTTTGAGAAAGCGCGCAAAACCAAGGTATTGCCGCTGCATGGCGTGGTTTCGCCGCGCAGTGAGAACACGATTGAGCTGGGCGGCGGATTCTCGACCGACGTCGGCCCGCGCGTCAGGGCGACGTGGCGAAAACCGTGGGTAAACTCCTACGGCCACAGCCTGACCACCAGCGCGAGCATCTCCGCGCCGGAACAGCAGCTTGATTTTAGCTACAAAATGCCGCTGCTGAAGAACCCCCTTGAGCAGTACTACCTGCTGCAGGGCGGCTTCAAGCGTACCGATTTGAACGACACCGAGCAGGACTCCACCACGCTCGCCGTCTCCCGTTTCTGGGACCTCTCAAGCGGCTGGCAGCGCGCCATCAACCTGCGCTGGAGTCTCGACCACTTTACCCAGGCAAACGTCACCAATACCACCATGCTGCTCTACCCGGGGGTGATGATCAGCCGCACCCGCTCGCGCGGTGGCCTGATGCCAACCTGGGGAGATTCCCAGCGCTATTCCATTGATTACTCAAACTCCGCCTGGGGCTCGGACGTGGATTTCTCCGTCGTGCAGGCGCAAAACGTCTGGATCCGCACGCTGTATGACAAACACCGCTTTGTCATGCGCGGCAACCTCGGCTGGATTGAGACCGGTGATTTTGAGCGCGTACCGCCGGATCTGCGTTTCTTCGCCGGGGGCGACCGCAGCATTCGCGGGTATAAGTTCAAATCCATATCGCCTGAAAACGAAAAGGGCCAGCTGACCGGGGCCTCCAAGCTGGCGACCGGCTCGCTGGAGTACCAGTACAACGTCAGCGGCAAGTGGTGGGGCGCCATGTTCGTCG
>CAMKZP010000174.1 GCA_946477805.1 uncultured Enterobacter sp. | reverse complement strand
TTTCTGCCTGTCTCGTGGGCTCGGAGATGTGTATAAGAGACAGATCAGTAACACCATCCGTGCTCTGTTTGCCACCGGCAACTTTGAGGACGTTCGCGTCCTGCGCGATGGTGATACGCTGCTGGTGCAGGTAAAAGAACGTCCAACGATCGCCAGTATCACCTTCTCCGGCAACAAGTCGGTGAAAGATGACATGCTCAAGCAAAACCTTGAAGCATCCGGCGTTCGCGTGGGTGAATCCCTGGACCGCACAACCCTTTCAGACATCGAAAAAGGTCTGGAAGACTTCTACTACAGCGTCGGTAAGTACAGTGCCAGCGTGAAGGCGGTTGTTACTCCGCTACCGCGTAACCGCGTTGACCTGAAGCTGGTCTTCCAGGAAGGTGTTTCCGCGAAGATCCAACAGATCAATATCGTGGGTAACCACGCGTTCAGCACCGACGAACTGATCTCAACTTTCCAGCTGCGTGACGAAGTGCCGTGGTGGAACGTTGTTGGCGATCGTAAGTATCAGAAACAGAAACTGGCTGGCGACTTAGAAACGCTGCGCAGCTACTATCTGGATCGTGGTTACGCCCGCTTCAACATCGATTCTACTCAGGTAAGTCTGACTCCGGACAAGAAAGGGATCTACATTACGGTTAACATTACCGAAGGCGATCAGTACACGCTCTCGGGTGTTGAAGTGAGTGGAAACCTGGCGGGGCACTCTGCAGAGATTGAATCACTGACTAAGATTCAGCCGGGCGATCTGTACAGCGGTTCGAAAGTGACCAAAATGGAAGACAGCATCAAGAAGCTGCTCGGCCGTTATGGTTATGCGTACCCGCGTGTGCAAACTCAGCCTGAAATCAACGATACGGATAAAACTGTTAAGCTCCACGTTAACGTTGATGCGGGCAACCGCTTCTACGTGCGTAAGATCCGCTTCGAGGGTAACGATACCTCCAAAGATTCCGTTCTGCGTCGCGAAATGCGCCAGATGGAAGGGGCGTGGCTCGGCAGCGATCTCGTCGATCAGGGTAAAGAGCGTCTGAACCGTCTGGGTTACTTTGAAACGGTCGATACCGATACTCAGCGCGTTCCGGGCAGCCCGGATCAGGTTGACGTCGTGTACAAGGTGAAAGAGCGTAACACCGGTAGCTTCAACTTTGGTGTGGGCTACGGTACCGAAAGTGGCGTGAGCTTCCAGGTCGGTGTCCAGCAGGATAACTGGCTGGGTACGGGTTACTCCGTGGGTATCAACGGCACGAAAAATGACTACCAGACCTACTCTGAGTTCTCGGTAACTAACCCATACTTCACCGTTGACGGTGTGAGCCTGGGCGGTCGTATATTCTATAACGACTTTAAAGCTGACGATGCAGACCTGTCCTCCTATACCAACAAAAGTTACGGTGTAGACGGTACGCTCGGCTTCCCGATCAACGAATACAACACCCTGCGGGCTGGTTTAGGTTACGTGCATAACGACCTGTCCAATATGCAACCGCAGGTGGCGATGTGGCGTTATCTCGACTCTATCGGCCAGTCGGCGAGCACCTCCAGCGATAACAACGGCTTTGCTGCGGATGACTTCACCTTTAACTACGGCTGGACGTACAACCGCCTCGACCGTGGCTACTTCCCAACGGAAGGTTCTCGCGTCAACCTGAACGGTAAAGTGACTGTTCCGGGTTCCGATAACGAGTTCTACAAGCTGACGCTGGATACCGCCTCCTACTTCCCGATTGATGACGACCATAAATGGGTTGTTCTGGGTCGTACCCGTTGGGGCTATGGTGATGGTATCGGAAGCAAAGAGTTGCCGTTCTACGAGAACTTCTACGCCGGTGGTTCAAGCACCGTTCGTGGCTTCCAGTCCAACAACATTGGTCCGAAAGCGGCTTACTACGGTGGGAATGACGAGGATAACTGCTATAAGAAATCCTCGTCTGAAGTCTGTAGTTCTGATGATGCGGTGGGCGGTAACGCCATGGCCGTGGCGAGCCTTGAGTTCATCACGCCTACGCCGTTCATCAGCGATAAATACGCAAACTCCGTCCGTACCTCCGTCTTCATGGATGCCGGTACGGTGTGGGATACCAACTGGGAGAATACGGCCCAGACGCGTGCAGCCGGTATTCCTGATTACAGCGATCCGGGCAATATTCGCATGTCGGCAGGTATCGCATTACAATGGATGTCACCGCTGGGGCCGTTGGTCTTCTCTTACGCCCAGCCGTTCAAGAAATACGATGGAGACAAAGCGGAGCAGTTCCAGTTTAACATTGGTAAAACCTGGTAATAATCCGCTGCAATGGAATGCGTTGGCAGTGTAGCGCTGACAACCGGCGACCGGTAACACGGTCGCCTTGCCACGCAAAGAACGGTACCTTCGGGTGCCAATGGGATGGTAAGGAGTTAATTGTGAAAAAGTGGTTATTAGCTGCAGGTCTCGGTTTAGCGATGGCAACTTCTGCTCAGGCAGCAGACAAAATTGCAATCGTCAACATGGGTAATTTGTTCCAGCAGGTTGCACAGAAAACAGGTGTTTCTGCGACTCTGGAAAACGAATTCAAAGGCCGTGCTGGCGAACTGCAACGTATGGAAGGTGACCTCCAGACTAAAATGCAGCGTCTGCAGCGTGATGGTTCTACCATGAAAGCGAGCGATCGTAGCAAACTGGAAAAAGACGTGATGGCCCAGCGCCAGTCCTTCTCCCAGAAAGCACAGGCTTTTGAGCAGGATCGTCAGCGTCGTTCTAACGAAGAGCGCGGCAAGCTGGTGACGCGTATTCAGTCTGCTGTTAAAGCAGTTGCTGCCGATCAGAGTATCGATCTGGTTGTGGATGCGAACGCCGTAGCTTTCAACAGCAGCGATGTTAAAGACATCACCGCTGATGTACTGAAACAGGTTAAATAAGTAATGCCTTCAATTCGACTGGCTGATTTAGCTCAGCAGTTGGATGCAGAATTACACGGTGATGGCGATATCGTCATCACCGCTGTTGCGTCCATGCAATCTGCTAAAGCGGGCAATATTACCTTCATGGTGAGCCCGAAGTACCGTGAACATCTGGCACAATGCCAGGCGTCTGCCGTCGTACTGACGCAGGACGATCTTCCGTTTGCCGCAAGCGCTGCACTGGTAGTGAAAAACCCCTACCTGACCTATGCACGCATGGCCCAAATTCTTGATACCACGCCGCAGCCGGCGCAAAACATTGCGGCCAGCGCCGTAATCGATCCGACGGCTCAGCTGGGTAACAACGTTGCAGTTGGCGCCAATGCCGTTATCGAGTCCGGCGTTGTGCTGGGTGATAACGTGGTGATTGGCCCTGGCTGCTTCGTTGGAAAATATACACAAATTGGCGCAGGTTCCCGCCTGTGGGCCAATGTATCCGTTTACCACGAAGTAGAGATCGGCGAAAATTGCCTCGTTCAGTCCGGTACGGTTATCGGTTCTGACGGGTTTGGCTATGCCAACGATCGCGGTAACTGGGTTAAGATCCCGCAGCTTGGTCGCGTGATTATCGGCGATCGTGTTGAGATCGGTGCGTGTACCACCATTGACCGCGGTGCGCTGGACGACACCATTATTGGCAGCGGTGTGATCATTGATAACCAGTGTCAGATTGCACATAACGTTGTGATTGGCGACAATACCGCAGTTGCGGGCGGCGTGATCATGGCCGGTAGCCTCAAAATTGGGCGTTACTGCATGATTGGTGGTGCCAGCGTGATCAACGGCCATATGGAAATATGCGACAAGGTGACGGTGACAGGAATGGGCATGGTAATGCGTCCTATCACTGAACCTGGCGTCTATTCCTCAGGCATTCCGCTGCAACCAAACAAGGTATGGCGTAAAACAGCAGCTCTGGTGATGAATATTGATGATATGAGCAAGCGTCTCAAAGCAATTGAGCGCAAAATCGATCAACAAGACTAAGCGTTCACCCGTTTAACGCTATTTTTCCCGGCCTGTCGGCTTTCTTATAAACCGGCAGGCCGTGTTATTATTGCTATTTGGTACATTTGACAGGAAGAGTATTTTGACTACTGACACTCATACTCTGCATATTGAAGAGATTTTAGAACTTCTGCCGCACCGTTACCCGTTTTTGCTGGTAGACCGTGTGCTGGATTTTGAAGAAGGTCGCTTTCTGCGCGCAGTGAAAAATGTCTCCGTTAACGAGCCGTTCTTCCAGGGGCACTTCCCTGGTAAGCCTATCTTCCCGGGTGTACTAATCCTGGAAGCGATGGCACAGGCTACCGGTATTCTGGCGTTTAAAAGCGTGGGTAAACTGGAGCCGGGTGAACTCTATTACTTCGCGGGTATTGATGAAGCGCGCTTTAAGCGCCCGGTCGTGCCTGGCGATCAGATGATCATGGAAGTCACTTTTGAAAAAACGCGTCGTGGCCTGACTCGCTTCAAAGGCGTAGCTCTGGTTGACGGCAAAGTTGTTTGCGAAGCGACTATGATGTGCGCGAGAAGCCGGGAGTCCTGATACGTGATTGATAAATCTGCCTTTATTCATCCTACTGCTATTGTGGAAGTGGGTGCCATCATTGGTGCTAACGTCCACATTGGCCCGTTTTGTATTGTTGGACCCCATGTCGAAATTGGTGAGGGTACAGTACTGAAGTCTCACGTCGTGGTGAATGGTCATACAACCATTGGCTGCAATAACGAGATCTATCAGTTCGCCTCCATCGGCGAAGTAAACCAGGATTTAAAATATGCTGGTGAGGCGACCCGTTTGGAAATCGGCGATCGTAACCGTATTCGCGAAAGCGTCACCATTCATCGTGGAACAGTGCAGGGCGGTGGATTGACGAAGGTAGGCAGCGACAACCTGTTTATGGTCAACGCGCACATTGCGCATGACTGTACGGTCGGTAGCCGCTGTATTCTCGCCAACAACGCAACGCTGGCGGGACACGTATCGGTTGACGATTTCGCAATTATCGGCGGCATGACCGCAGTCCATCAGTTCTGCATCATTGGTGCGCATGTGATGGTCGGTGGCTGCTCGGGTGTGGCGCAGGACGTCCCGCCTTACGTGATTGCGCAGGGTAACCATGCCACGCCGTTTGGCGTGAACATTGAAGGCCTCAAGCGTCGTGGCTTTAGCCGCGAAGCGATTACGGCGATCCGCAACGCGTACAAGCAGTTGTACCGTAACGGAAAAACGCTGGAAGAGGCGAAGCCGGAAATTGCCGAGCTGGCGAATAAGCACCCGGAAGTGAATGCGTTCATGGAGTTCTTTGACCGTTCAACAAGGGGTCTGATTCGTTAATGGTCGACAGTCGTCCGCTTACGATAGCCCTGGTCGCCGGAGAAACCTCCGGCGATATTCTTGGTGCGGGTCTCATCCGTGCGCTGAAGGCGCGCGTGCCCAATGCACGCTTTGTTGGCGTTGCGGGGCCGCTGATGCAGGCCGAAGGCTGTGAAGCCTGGTATGAGATGGAAGAGCTGGCCGTCATGGGCATCGTCGAGGTGCTTGGACGTTTGCGCCGCTTGCTGCATATCCGTGCCGATCTCACCCGCCGCTTTACCGAACTCAAACCGGATGTGTTTGTCGGTATCGATGCGCCTGATTTCAACATTACCCTTGAAGGGAACCTGAAAAAACAGGGCATCAAAACGATTCACTATGTCAGTCCGTCCGTCTGGGCGTGGCGACAGAAACGCGTTTTCAAAATCGGGAGATCCACCGATCTGGTGCTGGCTTTCCTGCCTTTCGAAAAAGCGTTTTATGACAAATTTAACGTTCCGTGCCGTTTTATCGGTCATACCATGGCGGATGCTATGCCGCTGGACCCGGATAAAAACGCGGCGCGCGACGTGCTGGGTATCCCATATGGCGCCCACTGCCTGGCGCTGCTGCCGGGAAGCCGTGGCGCAGAAGTGGAGATGCTGAGTGCCGACTTCCTCAGAACAGCGCACATTCTTCGCGAAACCTACCCGGATCTCGAAGTGGTTGTGCCGCTGGTCAATGCCAAACGCCGCGAGCAGTTTGAGCGCATTAAGGCGGAAGTGGCCCCGGACCTCCACGTTCATCTTCTTGACGGTAAAGGCCGTGAGGCGATGGTTGCGAGCGATGCAGCACTGCTGGCCTCAGGCACAGCGGCACTGGAGTGCATGCTGGCGAAATGCCCGATGGTAGTGGGCTATCGCATGAAGCCATTTACCTTCTGGCTGGCGAAACGTCTGGTCAAAACCGACTACGTTTCGCTGCCAAATCTGCTTGCCGGCCGTGAGCTGGTGAAAGAGCTTTTACAGGATGAATGCCAGCCGCAGGCATTGGCCGATGCGCTATTGCCGCTGCTTGCTGATGGTAAAACCAGCCACCAGATGCATGATACCTTCCGCGAACTGCATCAGCAGATCCGCTGTAATGCCGATGAGCAGGCGGCGGACGCGGTGCTGGAGCTGGCACGATGATCGAATTTGTTTACCCACACGCGCATCTTGTTGCCGGTGTGGATGAAGTCGGGCGCGGTCCTTTAGTGGGCGCGGTTGTCACGGCGGCGGTGATCCTGGATCCAGCGCGTCCGATTGTGGGATTGAACGACTCTAAGAAATTGTCTGAGAAGCGCCGTCTGGCGCTGTTTGATGAGATCACAGAAAAAGCGCTGGCCTGGAGCCTGGGGCGCGCAGAGCCGCATGAGATCGACGAACTGAACATTCTGCATGCCACCATGCTGGCGATGCAGCGTGCGGTAGCCGGCCTGAAGATCGCACCTGAATATGTCCTGATCGACGGCAACCGCTGTCCGGCATTGCCTGTGCCATCAATGGCCGTGGTTAAAGGAGACAGCCGGGTCGCCGAAATCAGCGCGGCTTCTATCATTGCCAAAGTGACGCGCGATGCCGAAATGGCCGCGCTGGACCTCACGTATCCGGCATATGGCTTTGCCCAACACAAAGGCTATCCAACCGCTTTTCATCTGGAAAAGCTGGCTGAGCATGGCGCAACTGAACACCATCGGCGCAGTTTTGGCCCGGTTAAACGCGCGCTGGGACGGGTGTCCTGAATCAAGACGCAAGCAATTAAGTCACGCGGGATCTGAAGATGGCTGAACCACGTTTCGTACACCTGCGGGTGCATAGCGACTACTCCATGATCGATGGGCTGGCAAAGACCGGACCGCTTGTGAAAAAGGCGGCCGCGCTTGGCATGCCTGCGCTGGCGATCACCGATTTTACCAACCTGTGTGGCCTGGTGAAGTTCTACGGAACGGCACATGGCGCAGGGATAAAGCCTATCGTCGGTGCAGATTTTCACGTGCAGAGCGAGCTGCTCGGCGATGAAATGAGCCAAATTTCCGTGCTGGCAATGAACAACACGGGATACCAGAACCTCACGCTGCTTATCTCAAAAGCGTACCAGCGCGGCTACGGCGCGCAGGGACCCTGGATCTGTCTCTTATACACATCTCCGAGCCCACG
>CAMKZP010000173.1 GCA_946477805.1 uncultured Enterobacter sp. | reverse complement strand
GTGCCCGGCGGCACTTACGCCACCCGGCAATAAAAAACCCCTCATGCGAGGGGTTTTGACGTTTACTGCTGCGGTACGGCAGGCGGCGCGGCAGGTTCAGCCGGTGCCGGCATGCCCAGCGTTGGCATACCAAACATCCCGACAAAATCCTCCAGCGGCATTTTATCGCCGTTGAGGGTCACCTGGCCGTTGCTGTACTGCAGGCTGGTGGAAATCGTGTTGTCTTCCACCTTCGTGATGCGGAACATCTGGCCCATTGCCGCCAGGCCTTTCACCTGCTGGTTTGCCAGCTTGCCGGCATCTTCCTCACCGTAGCCTTCCAGCTTCGCAATCTGCGTCATGAACTCGGTCGCCATGTCCATCGGGATGGTCAGCTTGCTGTCGAGAGACTTCACGCTGCGATCCACTTCCTGCGCGAGCGTCTGCGGTTCGCCGGTGGCGGCTGCCGGATCTTTCAGGAACAGTGACAGGTTAAGGTTGGTCTCGCCTTTGCTGTTTTTCCAGCTCAGCGGCGCAACGGTGATGACCGGCTCGCCTTTGAGCAGGATCGGCAGATTGTTGAACAGCACCGCCATCGCCTGCTGCTGATAAACAACCGGGTTCTGCTGCAGGGCGGCATCGGACAGCAGCGCCTGGCTCTCTTTACCGTATTTCTGGCTAAACGCATGCCACGCCTGACCGTCGATATTGCCGATCTTCAGCGACAGTTTGCCCGTACCCAGATCCTGATTCTGCACCTTCAGGCTTTTCAGCGTGTAGTCGAGCTGGGTATTGATGCTCTTCCCGTCTTTCGACACGTCGGACTTACCGTCAAGATCCATGCCTTCCAGCACGGCCATCTCTTTGCCTTCGATAGCAATCGCGATCTTATCCAGGCTCAGCTTCTGGTCACCAATACGCTCATCAAAGTCGGTCATACGGCTGTTGCCGCTGGCCTTGAGGTTGTTAAACGTAAGCTGTACTTTCTGATTGTACTCGTTGACGGAGTTCACCAGGCCGCTTTCCGCATCGCCGGTCAGGGAAACGTTTTTCCCGTCACGATCGGCCTCAAGCTGGAAATTACCGCCGCTGAAGGCGACCTTATCGGTGCCTTTTTCGTAATTCAGCGCTTTCAGCTCGACGTCGGAACGCGTGGCGCCGGCATAGCTGATGCGGGTGTTGATCTCAAACGGAGACGCGTTTTTCGCCATGTCGAAAAGCGGCTTCGTTACGTCGTTATTGACCAGCACGGTTTTGGCTGATGCCATGGATGGGATCAGATTAAACCTTTTCAACTGGGCCAGCGGGAAGGGGCCGTGGCTGACCACTTCATCCAGCACCACGCTCTGGCCAGGCTTCAGCCATGCGTTCTGGTTACCCGCGACCGGCTTCACCACCACCTGCATATGGCTGGTGAACACGCCGCGCTGGTAGTTCTGGTAGCTTAGCTCCAGGCCAGCCTGAGGCGCGCTGCGCTTAATTTCGCTGTTCGCCTGCGCCATCATTTCTGCCAGACGGCTTTCCAGCTGTTTCCCTGTATACCAGGAAGCACCCGTCCAGATCGCGCCTAAAGCAACAATCACTCCTACCGCTACGACCGATTTTTTCATTGCGATTATCCCTAAAATGAAACCAGGCGGTAAAAACCGCCTGGTGTTACAACGCCTGTAAACAGCTTAGCAAGAGTTGTTAAAAAATTCAGTAAGTACTCATAGCTTATTGAAAACGCGCGCCAGTCGACCGGTGCCGCTGATGCTGACGGGAGACTCGTTCGCCGCGACAAAAGCTGACTCACCCGGCTTCAGCACCAGGCGCTGTTTGCCCTTATGCAGCGTGGCTTCGCCCTCCACGCAGAAGAGGATCGCCGCGCTCTCCTGCGCAACAAGGCTTTCGGACGGGCTGAGATCGTGCAGAGAGAAGGCGAAATCATCAACCGGAATAGGAAAGTCCAGCTCCGGACCTTTTTTAACCGGCTGGGTCAGCAGCTCCGCCGCGGGTTTTGCCACAAACTTCACGTTGGCGACCAGCTCGGGGATGTCGATGTATTTCGGCGTCAGGCCCGCGCGCAGGACGTTATCAGAGTTAGCCATCACCTCCAGCGCCACGCCTTGCAGGTAGGCGTGCGGGGTTTCGGCAAACAGGAACATCGCCTCGCCCGGGTTCAGCTTCACTACGTTCAGCAGCAGAGGGGAAAACAGGCCGCTGTCGTCCGGGTAGAATTCAGAAATCAGGCGGATGGTCTCCCACGGCTCACCCTGCTGGCCGTTCAGGGCCGCTTTGAGCACCGCCAGGGCGTGAGATTTTTCCTCGCCCTGCATGTTCAGCAGGCTGGCAAACAGCTGGCTCAGGCCTTCCGCATTCGGGTTTTCAAGGAAGTGGGCGATAGCGTTATTCGCTCCCGCCACAGGCTGCAGCAGGGAAATAATCTCTGAGAACTCGCGAAACGCGTTCATCGCCAGGAACGGCGTGAGCGCAAAGACCAGCTCCGGCTTATGGTTCGGATCTTTGTAGTTGCGCTCGGCGGCGTCCAGCGGAATGCCCGCCGCGTTCTCTTTCGCAAAACCTAATTCAGAGGCTTTTTTGTTCGGGTGAACCTGAATGGAGAGCGGCTGATCGGCACAGAGTACCTTGAACAGGAACGGCAGTTCACCGAAGCGGCTGGCTACGTTTTTACCCAAAAGCGCGGCCTTATCTGCGTCGATGACGTCGCGCAGGCTGCGTACCTGGCCGCTGGCGTCTGTAATTTTTGAGCTGCTCTTCGGGTGCGCGCCCATCCACAGCTCTGCCATCGGCAGGTTGTCCGGGTTGGCGATACCGTAGAGATCCGTTAACGCAGTTTTACTTCCCCAGGCGTAGTTTTGCACTGAGTTAATGAGTTTTTGCATTATCAAGCCCTGATTCAAATGTGGAATTAACTCCGGGTATTAAAGCAATAAACCGCAGGGAAGTAACCTGCGGATGTAAAAAGTCGTACTAGTCTCAGTTTTTGTTAAAAAATTGTGTAGGATAAGCTAACTCGCTTTTAAGCCGGGCAGCGGAACATCTGCCCTGAATAATCAGACCGACGCAGTAAGTGAGAGAACAATGTCGAATAAACCATTCCATTATCAGGATCCTTTCCCCCTCAGTCAGGATCGCACCGAGTATTACCTGTTAACCCGCGATTACGTCTCTGTCTCTGAGTTTGAAGGGCAGGAAATCCTTAAAGTTGACCCGCAGGCGCTGACGCTGATGGCCCAGCAGGCCTTCCACGACGCCTCCTTTATGCTCCGTCCCGCGCACCAGCAGCAGGTGGCCGATATCCTGAGCGATCCGCAGGCCAGCGAAAACGATAAATACGTGGCGCTGCAGTTCCTGCGTAACTCCGATATCGCGGCGAAAGGCATTCTGCCGACCTGCCAGGACACCGGCACCGCGATCGTCACCGGTAAAAAAGGCCAGCGCGTCTGGACCGGCGGCGGTGACGAAGCGGCGCTGGCGCACGGCGTCTACAACACCTACATCGAAGATAACCTGCGCTATTCGCAAAACGCCGCGCTGGACATGTACAAAGAGGTCAACACCGGCACCAACCTGCCCGCGCAGATTGACCTCTACAGCGTCGACGGCGACGAATATAAATTTCTCTGTATCGCCAAGGGCGGCGGTTCAGCCAACAAAACCTATCTCTACCAGGAGACCAAGGCGCTGCTCACCCCGGGCAAGCTGAAGAACTATCTGGTTGAGAAAATGCGCACCCTGGGAACGGCCGCCTGCCCGCCGTACCACATCGCGTTTGTCATTGGCGGAACCTCGGCGGAAAGCACCCTGAAAACCGTGAAGCTGGCGTCGACCAAATACTACGACGGCCTGCCAACGGAAGGGAACGAGCACGGCCAGGCGTTCCGCGACGTTCAGCTTGAACAGGAGCTGCTGACCGAAGCGCAGAATCTGGGGCTGGGCGCGCAGTTTGGCGGGAAATACTTCGCGCACGATATCCGCGTGATCCGCCTGCCGCGCCACGGCGCATCCTGCCCGGTGGGCATGGGGGTTTCCTGCTCGGCTGACCGCAACATCAAGGCGAAGATCAACCGCGACGGCATCTGGATCGAAAAGCTGGAGAACAACCCGGGGAAATACATTCCGGAAGAGCTGCGTAAAGCGGGGGAAGGGGAAGCGGTTCGCGTCGACCTGAACCGTCCGATGAGCGAGATCCTGGCGCAGCTTTCTCAGTATCCGGTTTCGACCCGCCTCTCCCTGAACGGCACGATTATCGTGGGGCGCGATATCGCCCACGCGAAGCTGAAAGAGCGCCTGGATAACGGCGAAGGGCTGCCGCAGTACGTTAAAGATCACCCGATCTACTACGCGGGCCCGGCGAAAACGCCAGAAGGCTATGCCTCCGGTTCGCTAGGCCCAACGACGGCGGGCCGTATGGACTCGTACGTTGACCAGCTGCAGGCCAACGGCGGCAGCATGATCATGCTCGCCAAAGGCAACCGCAGCCAGCAGGTAACGGACGCCTGCCACAAGCACGGCGGCTTCTACCTGGGCAGCATCGGCGGCCCGGCTGCGGTACTGGCGCAGGGCAGCATCAAGAGCCTGGAGTGTGTGGAATACCCGGAGCTGGGTATGGAGGCCATCTGGAAAATTGAAGTGGAAGACTTCCCGGCGTTTATCCTCGTGGATGACAAAGGCAATGACTTCTTCAAACAGATCCAGTCCTCCCAGTGTTCTGCGTGCGTGAAGTAAGATAAAAAGCCGGGTGGCGTTAGCGCCACCCGACACCAAAAAGAGCGCACAAAGCGCCATAACGTTTCTCAGAAGTCATCAATACTTATCCCTTAAGCATGTGAGCAATCCCGCTTTTGTTATCAAGGAGAAAGTAATGACAACGGTACGCCATGAGAAAGACTCGATGGGCGCCATCGACGTTCCGGCCGACAGGCTATGGGGCGCGCAAACCCAGCGTTCGCTGGAGCATTTCCGTATTTCGACCGAGAAGATGCCCGTCTCGCTGATTCAGGCGCTGGCGCTGACCAAACGCGCGGCGGCAAAAGTGAACCAGGATTTAGGCCTGCTGTCCGCCGACAAAGCGACGGCCATCATCAGCGCCGCCGACGAAGTGCTGGCGGGCAAGCACCCCGACGAGTTCCCGCTCGCCGTCTGGCAAACCGGGTCCGGCACCCAGAGCAACATGAACATGAACGAGGTGCTGGCGAACCGGGCAAGCGAGCTGCTGGGCGGCGTGCGCGGCATGGAGCGCAAAGTCCACCCGAACGACGACGTTAATAAAAGCCAAAGCTCTAACGACGTCTTCCCGACGGCAATGCACGTGGCGGCGGTAATTGCCCTGCGCGAGCAGCTTATTCCCCAGCTGAACGTTCTGAAAACCACCCTGAACGAAAAGGCTCAGGCCTTTAGCGATATTGTCAAAATTGGCCGTACGCACCTGCAGGATGCCACACCTTTGACGCTCGGCCAGGAGATCTCCGGCTGGGTCGCAATGCTTGAGCACAGCCTCAGGCACATTGAATTCAGCCTCCCGCATCTGGCTGAGCTTGCGCTGGGCGGTACGGCCGTCGGCACCGGTTTAAATACTCACCCCGAGTACGCGGTACGGGTGGCGGAAGAGCTGGCGACAATCACCGGCCAGCCGTTTGTCACCGCGCCAAATAAATTTGAGGCGCTGGCAACCTGCGACGCGCTGGTTCACACCCACGGGGCGCTGAAAGGGCTGGCGGCGTCGCTGATGAAAATTGCCAACGATGTGCGCTGGCTGGCCTCCGGCCCGCGCTGCGGCATCGGCGAACTCAGCATTCCGGAAAACGAGCCCGGCAGCTCCATTATGCCGGGCAAAGTGAACCCGACCCAGTGCGAGGCGATGACCATGCTCTGCTGTCAGGTGATGGGCAACGACGTGGCCGTCAACATGGGCGGCGCGTCGGGTAACTTCGAGCTGAACGTCTATCGTCCGATGGTCATTCACAACGTGCTGCAGTCCGTGCGTCTGCTGGCGGACGGCATGGAGAGCTTCAACGAGCACTGCGCGGTGGGGATTGAGCCGAATCGCGAACGTATCAGCCAGCTGCTCAACGAATCGCTGATGCTGGTGACGGCGCTGAATACCCATATTGGCTACGACAGGGCGGCGGAAATCGCCAAAAAAGCGCATAAAGAGGGGCTTACGCTCAGGGCCGCTGCGCTGGCGTTGGGCTACCTGACGGACGCCGAGTTTGATGCGTGGGTCCGCCCGGAAGCGATGGTTGGAAGCCTGAAGTAATCACTCCGCCACGTACAGGTGCAGCCGTGGAATAATCAGCCTAAGCGGCTGCGCCTGCGGTTTATAGCGATGCTGAACATTTTCAGCATCGTAGTTCAGCAGTTCGCCGATATCCGGCACCACCGCCCCCTCGTCGTCATCGTACAGCGCAATCAACGGCGTTGGGCAGGCGTACTGTACCTGCTTTTGCTGCCCGGAATACCAGACGCGGGCAATAGGCTGCACCTTCACCGGACGTTTTATCTTCAGGCGCGCGCTGGCCGGTAAGGACGCGATGGTGTGATACTCCTGCTCCAGCCGCTCGATCCACTGCTCGCGCGACCACGGCGCGACGGTTCGCGGGGCTTTCAGGCTTTTTTCCAGCTGGGCCAGGATCTCATCCCGGGTAAAGTTTTTTATGATGTGCTTGTTGGCCCAGCCAAAACGCAGCGTGGCGGGGTGGCGCAGCACCGTCAGCGTCCGGTAGGCGTTGAGGGTAATTAACCCCGGCAGCTGGCGATGCACCCACTCAAAACGCGCGGCCGGGGCAAGCCCCGACTCTTCGGTGACCATCTTTTCAAACGCGCCTTTCAGCCTGTTGATGAGCGCGACCTGAGCGTCCAGCGATTCACGCGTTGCGGTGTCCGTTTGCAGGCAGATCACGCCGGGCAGGCGAACCGCCGCCTTGCTGCTGCGGTTCTCGGACTGCTGCTGAATAAACAGGCGGCGATAGTGCCGGAGCGCCAGTTCCAGCCCCGCTTTGCCGATATGCTGCTTAACCTCAATGGTCTCCAGCGGATCGTGTTCTGCGCCTTTTGCCACCTCGGGCAGGGTAAATACGCGCGCGGCCAACAGCCGGCACGTCTGCAAACGCTCCGTCAGCGTCAGGAGCTCGTGCTCCATTTCCCGAAACGTCGTGTTCAGCCTTTCGATGAGATCGTAAGTCGCCATATTTTGCCCCAGTAGTTACAACATACTTACGGTATAGCACAGCACGCCGGGTCAGGCCAGCGTGCGGTTAAGGTCAGGCAGGGACGGGAAGGGTGATGCTGTGGTAGACGGGCCAGCTAAAGCAGAAGCGCGCGCCGCCGAGCTCACTCTCTTCGCAGCGAACCGTGCCGCCCATCGCCTGGGCTATCGAGTGAACGATGGCTAACCCCAAACCGCAGCCGCCCGTTGCGCGGTCGCGGCTGGGGTCCAGGCGCGCGAAACCGTTTTCGAGCCGTTCGTGCGCCTGCGGGGC
>CAMKZP010000172.1 GCA_946477805.1 uncultured Enterobacter sp. | reverse complement strand
CGTCGTTTCGCCGAAACTTCCCCGACGTGCATATTCAGACCCGCGAAATGAATACCCGCGAGCAAATATCGCCGCTCAGTGAAGGATCGCTCGACCTGGGGTTAATGCGTAACACCCAGCTGCCGGAGACGCTGGAGTGGCAGGTTATCCTTCGTGAACCGCTGATGGCGATGATCCCGCGCGATCATCCGCTGGCCGCGCAGCCGTCGGTCACGCTGGCTGCGCTGGCGAAAGAGCCGTTTGTGTTCTTCGACCCGCAGGTAGGAACCGGACTGTATGACGACATTCTTGGCCTGATGCGCCGCTACGGTCTGGCGCCCGTCATCACCCAGGAGGTTGGAGAGGCTATGACGATTATTGGCCTCGTCGCCGCCGGGCTCGGGGTGTCTATTCTCCCGGCCTCCTTTAAAAGGGTACAATTGCGGGAAATGCGCTGGCTGGCCATTGCTGAAACAGACGCGGTATCGGAGATGTGGCTGGTCTGGTCGAAACACCATGAGCAGAGCCACGCGGCACAGCGTTTCAAAAACCAGCTTATTACCGCCTCCGCAGGGCGCTATTTATAGGGAAAAGTGGGTAAAAATGTGCAGTAAATCACATGGCTAAGTAAATATTTGACGGCGGCCATTGAAGTGCTTCACCATAGCCCACAGTTTATTTCGAAGCTCGAAAATAAGGGAGTACGAGGTGGTTGCTGATAGTCAGCCAGGGCATATCGATCAAATCAAGCAGACCAACGCTGGCGCGGTTTATCGCCTGATTGATCAGCTTGGTCCGGTTTCGCGTATCGATCTATCGCGCCTGGCACAGCTGGCACCCGCCAGTATCACCAAGATAGTCCGCGAAATGCTGGAAGCGCACCTGGTTCAGGAAACGGAAATTCAGGAGCCGGGCAGCCGGGGTCGTCCGGCGGTCGGGCTGGTGGTGGAGACCGAAGCGTGGCACTACCTCTCGCTGCGCATTAGCCGCGGTGAAATTTTCCTCGCCCTGCGTGATTTAAGCAGCAAGCTGGTGGTTGAGGACCGCCTTGAGCTGCCGCTCAAAGCCGAAACGCCGCTGCAGGATGCCATCCTGGTGCACATCGACCAGTTCTTTATCCGCCACCAGCAGCGCCTTGAGCGCTTAACGTCTATCGCAATCACCCTGCCGGGTATTATCGACACTGAAAACGGCATTGTGCACCGCATGCCGTTTTATGAAGACGTGAAGGAGATGCCGCTGGGCGAGGTGCTGGAAAACCATACCGGCGTGCCGGTTTACATTCAGCATGACATCAGCGCGTGGACGATGGCCGAGGCGCTGTTTGGCGCCTCGCGCGGCGCGCGCGACGTGATTCAGGTTGTTATCGACCACAACGTCGGGGCAGGGGTCATCACCGACGGGCGTTTGCTGCACGCCGGCAGCAGCAGCCTGGTGGAGATAGGCCATACCCAGGTCGATCCCTATGGCAAACGCTGCTACTGCGGCAACCACGGGTGTCTGGAGACCATCGCCAGCGTTGAAAGCGTGCTGGAGCTGGCCCAGGTGCGGCTCGGCCAGTCGATGGGCTCTTCGCTGCACGGCCAGCCGTTAACCGTGGACTCCCTCTGCGCGGCGGCGCGACAGGGCGATCTGCTGGCAAAGGATATTATTACGGGCGTCGGTAACAACGTGGGCCGCATTCTCGCCATTATGGTTAACCTCTTTAACCCCCAAAAAATTCTGATTGGCTCGCCGCTCAGCCAGGCGGCGGATATCCTCTTCCCGGCCATTTCGGCCTGTATCAACCAGCAGGCGCTGCCCGCCTACAGTAAAAACATTGTGGTTGAAAGCACGCAATTCTCCAACCAGGGCACCATGGCCGGTGCTGCGCTGGTCAAAGACGCCATGTACAACGGTTCGTTACTGATCCGTCTGCTGCAGGGCTAACTCTTTTCCATTGATGTAAGAAAAATTGCGCTATCTCAAGCCGGATAGCGCACGCATCCCGTAGACTTCATCCACTGAATTATTTACCTGGTTTATATTTTTGAAGCATACCCAAGAGGTGGAATGAGTCATGCTGAAGCGTTTCTTTGTAACGGGTACTGATACCTCTGTCGGAAAGACCGTTGTATCCCGCGCGCTGCTGCAAGCCCTGGCGGCAGGTGGCGAACGTGTCGCAGGGTATAAACCCGTCGCGAAAGGCAGTAAAGAGACGCCTGAGGGGCTGCGCAACAAAGATGCCCTGGTTCTGCAGAGCGTTTCGTCACTGGAATTACCCTATCATGCCGTTAACCCCATCGCGCTTAGCGAAGATGAAAGCAGCGTGGCCCACAGCGGCCCGATCAACTACAGCCTGCTGTCCGACGGTCTGGCAAGCCTGAGTGACAAGGTTGACCGCGTCGTGGTTGAAGGCACCGGCGGCTGGCGCAGCCTGATGAACGATTTACGCCCGCTTTCAGAATGGGTGGTACAGGAACAGCTGCCCGTGGTGATGGTGGTCGGCATTCAGGAAGGGTGTATCAACCACGCCTTGCTGACCGCGCAGGCTATCGCCAATGACGGCCTGCCGCTGGTTGGCTGGGTCGCAAACCGTATCAACCCCGGGCTGGCGCACTACGCAGAAATTATCGACGTGCTGAGCAAAAAACTGCCCGGGCCACTGGTCGGTGAGCTGCCTTATCTTCCCCGCGCCGAGCAGCGCGAGCTGGCGCATTACATCGACCTGTCTGCTTTCGGCAGCCGGATGTCCGCAGACAGCGCCGTGGCGTAACGAATAACATTCACGTCCAGTAAACCGGGCAGTAAAGCGTACTGCCCGGTCATTTCATATTTCATCAGGCCGTACCCGCGCTGCGCGCTTTACGGCGAGCAGCGCTGTCGTGCATATTTGTACAGCAAACCCTTTGTTCAGGCTTAATTCAGATTTGGCATTTTTTGCCTGCAGTTATATAGCTCTGGCTAATTAATTTGGGAATGTGTATTTATTTAACTAATTGAATTCATTGTATAAATAAAATTAACTTTGATTTCCTTCACATTTTATTCTGTTTAAAACACGTCTAATCCTTCCATCTAAACGATCCCTTCGACAACCCAAATTAAGCAGGGCTGCTGAATTATTTATTATTCGGGAATGATTAAATGGAATTTCGCAATCTGACGCCTTTTTCTGCAATGGAATACGCTCAGGATAATAAGGAAGGCATACGGTTTCACGTTGTGGCCATGAAAACAGCCTTTCAGCTTGAGCAGGGGCGTGACGGCCAGTGGCAAACCGTACTGCTGACGACGCCCGTGCAGCCATTGAACTTAGAGGATACGTTCTCAGGCGCAGTTAACGCGTCGTCTGTACTGTGCGAAAGCGACCTTACTTTCCTGAAACCGGCCTGCGACGTTATCGTTAATGGTTCCGCTTTTACGCCGAAGGGGGTGCCAATGGCGCACAGCTTTGCAAGGGTGCGCTTGCAAAGCTGCTCGGGTGAAATCCTGCTGGATAAAAGCGTTCAGGTAACCGGCCGGCGTTTTTACCGGCGCGAGCGCCTTACGGGCCAGTGGTATGAAAGCGAACCCGAACGCTTTACCTCCCTGAAGCTGGATTACCGCTACGCTTTTGGTGGTGAATGCCGGATCGATGCTGACAGTAAGTATGCCGCCAGCATCCCTGAATCAGTGCGTTTAAGCGATGAGCAGCGCGCGGGGCACCCTGATACCACTCATCCACCGCTGGCGCACGCTTTTTGCTCTTACAATCCGCTTGGTCTGGGTTATTCGCCGTCGTGGTTTCTCCACGCCTGCGATATTCACCAGGTTGAGGCTCCCCGCATCCTTTCAACAGAAAATCCATTCGCCCTAAAACACTTTATTGACGCGCAAAAAGAGAACCACTGGGCCGTACCGGAATTCAGACCCGCGGGGTTCGGCATCGTGGGGCGCACCTGGTTACCACGACGATCGCTGGCAGGAACATACGATCGCGCCTGGCTTGAACACGAACATCCCGCGCTGCCAAAAGATTTTGATTTCCGCTACTGGAATGGTGCGCCGCTGGACCAGCAGATCCCCTATCCGACGCCGGGAGCAGGCGTTTGCCTAAGCGGTTTTCATGCCGACGGGGATATTGCATTCACGTTACCCAGAGGGCAGGCCGAAATACTGCTGCGTTTAAACACCGGAGAGCTGATACCTCAACGAATGTGGATAGACACGCTACATATTGACGCCGATGCCCGGCGTGTTGCGCTGACCTGGCGCTTTATGCTGCCCGTTGCGCCAGATATCCGCGTGATAGAAGCCCGTTACGCCGCGGAAGGGGTTTAACCAATGGTGACGCAATATATCGCCCGCCAGGATGGAAGCTGGAAAGTCATTTCTTCGACGCCGGATGTCTGTAAAACCCCAATAGGACCCGCAGTGCTCCCGATTCCCTATCCGGTGATAGCCGATATGGGCACCGCCGTGGGCGTCGTTACATCGGTAAATGCGAACGGTAACCCCCTGCTGGTGCTGGAGCAGAGCGTTATCCCTAAGACCCAGGGTGATGAACCCGGTACGGCCCGGGGCATTAAAAGCGGGACGGTGGGGGATATTTGTGAGCCGCTGGAGCATAGTAAGACCGCATTCGCGGGGGGGAAGCCCGTCCTGCGCCACGGCGATGCTTTCTGGATGAATGCCAGGAACACGGCGGGCATTATCGTTGGTCAGCCTCCGACGCCGGACGTCCCTGTCGATGAAGCCAACCCACCGGTTGACGCTGAGAACGAAGAGGAGCGGCAGTTTGTCGCTATGCTCCGCCAGACCTATGCGCCGCAGGCAACCGGACAACAAAACGCTGACGCTATGGAGGCGCTGGCCGAGCGCGTCGATGCCTTTTTCAGCGATCATACAGACGATGATGTCATAAATAGCGCGGCGACCGGGAGCATGCTAAACGCTGCGGGTTATTACAGCATGACGCCTGAAACCGCCCGCAATATCGTTCAGCAGATTGGGGGCGAAGCCGCTCAGACCTTCGAGCAGATGGATACCCCGGAGGCCCGGGGCGTGATGACGGCGCTTCAGGGGATCTCCGCCGCCTATGGGCTCAGGCAGGCGGGTGGAGTGGACGGTGCCCGCATAAAAGGCAGAGTAAAATCTGCTTCTTACAGCGAGGGCTGCGGCACCGCAGGCGTCACGCGGACCTGCGCCGGAGAGCCGGTTGACATCGGTAGCGGCGATTTTATTCAACAGCTCAGCGTTCTGTCTCTTCCGGGCTCTCTGCCGCTAACGCTTTCTCGTTTCTACCGCTCCCGCGCGCAGGGCGGCGGGATATTTGGTAAGAAATGGACGGATGACTGGTCCGTCTCTCTTACGCTTCATGGCGACAGGCTCCATTTCACCGACGCGGAAGGCGTGGTTTTATACTATCCCGTTCCCGGGAGCGGCATTTTCAACGATGCCTGCAATACTCGCCAGCCGTGCTACCGGCTGTCGGGGAACGTCCAGGGGTCACTCACCCTTTTCAACCGTCGCACGCAGCAGACGCAGCTATTTTCACCGGCAGGTCAGGGCCGTTATCTGCTCTCGGCTATTGAGGACAGCTACGGCAACAGGATTCATTTCTTCCGCACCGCGGGCCAACTGACCACTATCTCGCACAGCGATGGTTACACCCTCGCCCTGGACTGGCAGAAGGAACGGCTGGCGAGCATTGACCTGGTGATCCCGCAGCCTCAGCGGCTGGTAACGTGCCGGTACGACAATAGCGGTTTGCTCTCTGAGTGCGACACCTTCCAGTTTACTCATCTCTGGCATGAATACGCCGGGGATGGGCTAATGACCCAGTGGCGAGATACCTCTAAAACCTGCGTTGAAATTGACTATGACGTTAAGGGACGCGCGGTCAGCACGCGCTCCACGGAGGGCTATTACAACGACCGGTTTATATATGACGATGAACAGCACAGCACCGTCTACCTGGATGCAGAAGGCGGTGAAACGCGCTACTGGTACAACGAAGAAGGGCTCGTTACGCGCACCCTCGATCCGCTGGGCAGGGAAGAGACCGCCGTATGGGAAAATACGCAGCTTCAGTCCCGCACCGATGCGATGGGGCGCATTACCGAATACGGTTACACCGAAGAAGGCGATATCAGCCATGTTAATCTGCCGGATGGCTACAGTCTGTATTATGACTATAACAGCGCCGGGCAGGTCACCCGCCTGACCGCGCCGGGTGGGCAGATCTGGCGCTGGGACTACGATGATAAAGGCAGCGTAGTTCGCCTGACGGACCCGCTGGGAAGAGAGCAGCGGTTCAGCTACGGCGAACAGGGTGATTTACTCAACCACGTTATGCCGGGCGGCGCGGCGTGGCAGTGGCGTTACGACGCACGGCATCAGATCCGTGAGATTGTTGCGCCTGATGGCGGCGTAACGGAGACGGAAACAGATTTTTTAGGGCGCCTGCTGAGCGTAAAAGATCCGTTGGGCTACACCACGCGGTTCCGCCAGAGCCGGAAACATGCCGCGCCAGAGGGAAGCGTGGAGGAGATCAACCGTCCTGACGGCGTGCGCGAGCTGATGCGGCAGAACGGTGAGAAGTTGCCGGAAAGCATCACCGGCGGTGAAGGCAAAACGACGCGTTATGAATATGGTGCATTTGATCTGCTTACCGCGCTCGTTCGCCCCGACGGCGAGCGGCTTGAATGCCGCTACGATAAACTCACTCGCCTTAACGAAATCATCAATACCGAAGGTGAACGGTACCAGCTGACTTACGATCTGGCCGGACAGCTCGTCGCCGAAACCGACTTTGCCGGGCGCACGCTGAGTTATGCGTATGACGCGGCTGGCCGTTGTGTTCGTACCATTTTTCCGGACGGAACCCATCTTAACCGACGTTACAACAAGGCCGATCGCGTGACGGAGGAGACGGTAACGCACGCCGACAGCGACCGCACGCAGAGCCTCACCACATTTCGCTATGACAGCCTGTGCCGTCTGGTGGAGGCAAAGAATGACGATGCCACCGTCACCTGTGAGTACGACGATGCCAGCCGGTTGACGGCAGAGACGATTAACGGCAGGCGGACGGAATACCGTTACGACGCCGAACGGGATTATGTCACGCAGCGTATCACCGCGGGCATTACCGAACGCTTCAGCCGGGACCTGATGGGAGAACTGGCGTTATGGCAGATAGCTGACCATGTCCCTCTGCTGTTTGAGCATGACCTGTGCGGTCGGGAAATCTGCCGGAAGAGCGCTGCCGGGTTCAGCCAGACGCTGGGCTATACGCCGACGGGAATGCTGACGAAACAGCAAATAAATCCTGAGCGGGCTGGCGCGCTGAACCGCCAGTGGTTCTACGACCAAGCGTACAACCTTACGATGCTATCTGATTCCTACCGGGGGACGATGGTCAACAGCCTGACGGCGAACGATCAGATAAGCCACGCCACCTGGACGAGCACCGCCAGCCTCCTGATGTGCGAGGAGCGCTTCAGCTATGACAGGAGCCTCAATATCACTCGCCGTCAGACGTGGGTGAATGAGGTGATGGACAGCGAAACGCGCCAGCAGCAACGGCACGGCAGGGTGGTTTGCGCAGAGCACACCG
>CAMKZP010000171.1 GCA_946477805.1 uncultured Enterobacter sp. | reverse complement strand
TGGCAGATGCTTGGCGCAAACTGCATGTCCCATTTACGGTTGTAGCGCTCGGAGTGGGTTTTATCCGTGAATACGCCGGTCGGGCAGATTTCGACCAGGTTACCGGAGAATTCGCTCTCAAGCGTACCGTCTTCCGGGCGACCGAAGTAGACGTTGTCATGCGCGCCATAGACGCCCAGATCCTGACCGTCTGCGTAATCTTTGTAGTAACGCACGCAGCGGTAGCAGGCGATGCAGCGGTTCATTTCGTGAGAGATGAACGGCCCCAGATCCTGGTTACGGTGGGTACGCTTGGTAAAGCGATAGCGACGGAAGCTGTGACCGGTCATAACGGTCATATCCTGAAGGTGGCAGTTACCGCCTTCTTCACAAACCGGACAGTCGTGCGGGTGGTTGGTCATCAACCACTCCACCACGCTTTCGCGGAACTGTTTGGCTTCTTCGTCGTCAATCGAGATAAAAGTGCCTTCGGCGGCTGGCGTCATACAGGACATCACCAGGCGACCACGCGTGTCTTCCGCGTTTTGATATTGCTTCACCGCACACTGGCGGCAAGCACCGACGCTGCCCAGCGCCGGATGCCAGCAAAAATACGGAATATCGAGGCCAAGAGACAGACAAGCTTCCAGAAGGTTGTCCGCCCCATTGACGTCGTATTCTTTGCCGTCTACATGAATCGTAGCCATTAGCATGCTTCCAGTTGGCTCGGTCGAAACCGAGCGTTAATCAAAATTCTGTTTTTACCAGCGCGCTTTCAGCAGGTTCGGCTGTATACCATTGATCGAATGGGTATTGCTGAACGGCTGCTTGATGCCTGCTTCGAATTCGTCGCGGAAATATTTAATCGCGCTCTGCAGCGGCTCGACGGCACCCGGTGCGTGGGCGCAGAAGGTCTTACCCGGGCCTAAGAATCGACACAGTTGCTCAAGTGTCTCGATATCGCCCGGCTGGCCTTCGCCGCGTTCAATTGCGCGCAGGATCTTCACGCTCCACGGCAGACCGTCACGGCACGGCGTACACCAGCCGCAGGACTCACGGGCGAAGAACTCTTCCAGGTTACGCACCAGCGAGACCATGCCGATCTCGTGGTCGACGGCCATTGCCAGCGCCGTACCCAGACGGCTGCCCGCTTTACCGATGCTTTCGAATTCCATGGGCAGGTCAAGGTGGGCTTCGGTCAGGAAGTCAGTCCCTGCCCCGCCCGGCTGCCAGGCTTTGAATTTCAGGCCATCGCGCATGCCGCCCGCGTAGTCTTCAAGAATTTCACGCGCGGTGGTACCGAACGGCAGTTCCCAGACGCCAGGATTCTTCACGCGCCCGGAGAAGCCCATCAGCTTGGTACCGGCATCTTTGCTCGAAGAGATGCCCTGATACCACTCCACGCCGTTGGCGAGGATCGCTGGAACGTTACACAGGGTTTCGACGTTGTTGACGCAGGTCGGTTTACCCCATACGCCGGAGCTTGCCGGGAACGGCGGCTTGGAACGCGGGTTCGCGCGGCGGCCTTCCAGGGAGTTAATCAGCGCGGTTTCTTCACCGCAGATATAACGTCCTGCGCCGGTGTGCACGAACAGTTCGAAATCGAAACCGGTACCCAGAATGTTTTTGCCAAGCAGGCCCGCTTCCGTCGCTTCGGCAATCGCGCGACGCAGGTTTTCTGCCGCTTCGATATACTCTCCGCGCAGGAAGATGTAGCCACGGTAGGCTTTCAGCGCGAACGCGGAGATCAGCATGCCTTCCACCAGCAGGTGCGGCAGCTGCTCCATCAGCAGGCGGTCTTTATAGGTGCCCGGCTCCATTTCATCGGCGTTACACAGCAGGTAGCGGATGTTCATGGATTCGTCTTTCGGCATCAGGCTCCACTTCAGACCGGTGGAAAAGCCCGCGCCGCCGCGCCCTTTCAGGCCAGCGTCTTTAACCGCATTAACGATCTCATCCGGCGCCATGCCGCTGAGGGCTTTACGCGCGCCAGCGTAGCCGTTTTTGCTTTCGTATTCTTCAAGCCATACCGGCTGTTTGTCATCGCGCAGACGCCAGGTCAGCGGATGAGTCTCAGCAGTGCGAATGACGGTTTTCATTTGTACTGCTCCAGCAGGTCAGGAATCGCTTCCGGCGTCAGATGGCTGTGAGTGTCCTCATCAATCATCATGGTCGGCCCCTTGTCGCAGTTACCCAGGCAGCAGGTTGGCAGCAGAGTAAAGCGACCGTCGAAAGTGGTCTGGCCCGGCTTAATATTGAGCTTCTGCTCAATCGCAGCCTGAATACCCTGATAACCCGTAATGTGACAGACCACGCTGTCGCAGTAGCGGATCACATGGCGGCCCACCGGCTGACGGAAGATCTGGCTGTAGAACGTGGCTACGCCTTCTACGTCACTTGCCGGAATACCCAGCACTTTTGCGATCGCGTAGATCGCCCCGTCCGGCACCCAGCCACGCTGTTTCTGTACGATTTTCAGCGCTTCAATGGACGCCGCACGCGGGTCTTCGTAGTGGTGCATCTCGTGCTCAATCGCGGCACGTTCTGCTTCACTCAGCTCAAAAGCCTCGGTCTGTGGTTGTTGATTCTCGTGCATAATTAGCGGTCCACATCTGACATAACAAAATCGATACTACCCAGATACACAATCAGGTCGGAGACCAGACTGCCGCGGATGGCGGCCGGGATCTGCTGCAGGTGCGCGAAGCTTGGTGTGCGCACACGGTACGGTAGCTCATGGTGCTGCCGTCGCTGGTCAGGTAGTAACTGTTGATACCCTTGGTCGCTTCGATCATCTGGAAGGATTCCTGCGCCGGCATGACCGGGCCCCAGGAAACCTGCAGGAAGTGCGTGATCAGGGTTTCGATATGTTGCAGCGTGCGCTCTTTCGGTGGCGGCGTCGTCAGCGGGTGATCCGCTTTGAACGGGCCTTCCGGCATGTTGTTGAGGCACTGCTCAAGAATACGCAGGCTCTGGCGCAGCTCTTCTACTTTCAGCATCACGCGGGTGTAGCAGTCGGAAACGCCGCCGCCAACCGGGACTTCAAAGTCGAAGTTCTCGTAGCCAGAGTAAGGACGGGCTTTACGCACGTCGAAATCAATACCGGTGGCGCGCAGGCCAGCCCCCGTTGTGCCCCACTCCAGCGCCTCTTTCGCGCCGTAGGCCGCAACGCCTTTAGAACGGCCAATCAGGATGCTGTTGCGCAGCGCGGCTTTCTCGTAAGAGGCCAGACGTTTTGGCATCCAGTCGAGGAACTCGCGCAGCAGGCGGTCCCAGCCGCGCGGCAGGTCGTGCGCCACGCCGCCGATTCGGAACCAGGCCGGGTGCATACGGAAACCGGTAATCGCTTCCACCAGATCGTAGATTTTCTGACGGTCGGTGAAGGCGAAGAAGACCGGGGTCATCGCGCCGACGTCCTGAATGAACGTGGAGATGTAGAGCAGGTGGCTGTTGATGCGGAACAGCTCGGAGAGCATAACGCGAATCACGTTTACGCGATCCGGCGTAACTATCCCCGCCAGTTTCTCAACGGCCAGCACGTACGGCATTTCGTTTACGCAGCCGCCGAGGTACTCGATACGGTCGGTATACGGAATATAGCTGTGCCAGGACTGACGCTCGCCCATCTTCTCAGCACCACGGTGGTGGTAGCCGATGTCAGGAACGCAGTCGACAATCTCTTCGCCATCAAGCTGAAGAATAATACGGAATGCACCGTGCGCAGACGGGTGGTTCGGACCGAGGTTGAGGAACATGAAGTCCTCGTTTTCGGTACCGCGCTTCATGCCCCAGTCTTCCGGCTTGAAGGTCAGGGCTTCCATCTCCAGATCCTGCTTGGCTTTTGTCAGCTCAAACGGATCGAATTCGGTGGCGCGTGCCGGGTAGTCTTTACGCAGCGGGTGGCCGGTCCAGGTCTGCGGCATCATGATGCGCGTCAGGTGCGGGTGGCCGTCGAAGGTCATGCCGAACATTTCCCAGGTTTCACGCTCGTACCAGTTCGCGTTCGGGAAAAGTTTAGTGATCGTCGGCAGATGCATGTCGTTTTCAGACAATGCCACCTTGAGCATGATATCCGTGTTGCGGTCTATTGAGATCAGGTGGTAGAAAACGGAAAAATCCGCAGCAGGAAGACCCTGGCGGTGCGTACGCAGACGTTCGTCCATGCCGTGTAAGTCAAACAGCATGACGTAAGGTTTTGGCAATTTCTTGAGGAAATCGACCACTTCCAGTAATTGTTCACGCTTCACCCAAACAACGGGTACCCCGGTGCGGGTGGCCTGAACAGTAAAGGCATCCGGCCCAAAACGGTTGCGCAGTTCGCCAATGACAGGGTCATCAAGATGATCCCGTGTCTGCCAGGCGGCTTCTTGCGCGGTTAAGTCGGTCATATTGTTCACCATTGCAAATGGTCCGTGGTGACTGTTAAGCCTGGCTTCGCGCTATTTGAGTAGTGATATGCGAAGGTAGTCTCCAGGCCCACAGGCGCAAATTAAATTTCGTCAGGCGTACGCAGGTTTGTGACGGCAATACGTTCACCGCGTTTACGCTCGCGCTCAGACTGCATGTTCGCGCGATATACCCCCTGATCGCCAACCACCCAGGAGAGTGGGCGACGCTCTTTACCGATAGACTCCTGCAGCAGCATCAGCGCCTGCATGTAAGCTTCCGGACGCGGCGGGCAGCCCGGGATGTAAACATCCACCGGGATGAACTTATCTACGCCCTGCACGACAGAGTAGATGTCGTACATACCGCCTGAGTTTGCGCACGCACCCATGGAGATAACCCATTTCGGCTCCAGCATCTGGTCATACAGACGCTGAATAACCGGTGCCATCTTGGTAAAGCACGTTCCGGCCACCACCATCAGGTCAGCCTGACGTGGAGAAGCACGGAGCACCTCTGCCCCAAAACGCGCAACGTCATGCACCGCAGTGAATGACGTCACCATTTCAACGTAGCAGCAGGAAAGCCCAAAGTTGTACGGCCAGATGGAGTTCTTACGACCCCAGTTGACCATGTCGTGCATGGCATGTTCGAGCTTGCCCATGTACACGCTTTTGTTGACTTCTTGCTCCAGGGGGTCGGTTACGATCTCCTGTTTTTGCAGGGGGTAACGGTCATTCTCACCGTTAGGATCTATGCGGGTGAGCGTATAATCCATCTTATTGCCTCGCTGTTACTGCTGACGATTAGAGATACTGTTTTCCGGGTTGGTCTGTTCACGGCGTGAACGCACAGGTGTCCAGTCCAGCGCGCCAATACGCACCAGATAAACCAGACCGGCCAGTAACACTAAAATGAAAATTGCGGCCTCGACAAAGCCCACCCAACCACTTTCGCGAATGGACGTAGACCAGGCGAAAAGGTAAAGCGCTTCCACGTCAAAGATGACGAAGAACATGGCTACCAGGTAGAACTTGGCAGACAGGCGTAAGCGAGCGGTACCTACGGAATCAATACCTGATTCGAAAGGTGTGTTTTTGTGCCTTGCGCGGGCGCGACCGCCCAGGAACCAGCCGCCGACTAACATCAGGCAGCACAGGCCAATGGCTACAATAAGAAAGATTGCGAATGCCCAGTGATGAGCGATGACTTCTGTGGATGTTGACATACTCATTGCTTACTCATCAAAAGTGATACCAACGACACTGCTCTTGCTGGCAGATGGGCATCACATCGATTCATGGGGAGGAACAAAATAACCTTACACTAACTGTCAGAAATGAGACATAGACAGCAAAATGATGGGGTTTTTTACTCCTTTCTATAACCTTTTGTCAACTTTAACAAAGGTTTCTTCACATTAAATGACATCGAGCGATTCTCATTAACATTTCATGCCCTTTAACCCTGGTGGGTACCTGACTTTACGTCAAATGCATGTTGTTGAATCGTGTCCGTTTTGGAAGTAAAAAAAATAACCCTCCTATTTTGACAGGATTTGCCAACGATTCCTCCCCCCAAATAGGAGTATTTTCTTGATCTGAGACACGCTTTTGTTAATTCACTCAAAAAAACGGCAACATATTTCCTGTTTTTTTAACATAAGAGGGAGTTGCAGGCGGTTCGGACAGCAAATGCTCACTCTTTAACCAAATACATTCACTACATTGATAAAAAAGTGAATTTTCTTATAACCACCCTGTGCGAGAGGGTATTTATGGCAAAAAAAAACCACTCCACGCGAAAATCGCGCGAGCGGCTCTTTTTTACACTTACATTTTGTTACGAGAATTTTGAGCGGAGGATCACTCAAAGTCCCCTTCCACCAGCAGTGAGTCATCCCCCCCTTCGGGAGTAACATGCTCGTATTGCCATGGATTATGGTAGTTTTCCATCGCCTCGAACACCACTTTCGCCAGCTCGTTATTGCTGGCTGCGTTGTGGCACAGCAGGTATTCCGTATCAGGAAGTTCAGGAAGACCGTCACTTTTACCCAGCACGCGCAGATCCGGGCTCATCATCTCCACCGGACGGGCCGTTACGCCCAGACCGGCTTTGACGGCAGCACGTACCGCAGGTAACGTCGAGGCCACGTACGCCAGACGCCACGGAATATTGGCCTCGTTAAGTGCCGACAGCACCATGTCGCGAAACGGGCTGGGATCGTCAAGCAAGACCAGCGGAATCGGCTCACCCTTTTGCTGCACATATTCAGCGGCGCAGTACCAGTGCGTCGGCGAGGTACGCAGCGTCAGGCAGTTAAATTGCCCCGGGCGATGCGTCGTGACCACAAGGTCAACCTCATTATTTTTCAACATCTCAACCATAAAAGCATTGCGTTTGACGCTGACGTCCAGCGCAAGCTTCGGATAAACCGAACTAACCCGGTTGAGAAGGAAAGGCAGTATGGTATCCGCTGACTCATCAGATGCCCCTAACGTTAGCACCCCCTGGAGGTTGCTAAACATTAATGACATACATGCTTCATCATTAAAGCGGAGGATCTTTCTGGCATACCCCAGAAGCTGGATACCGTGTTCAGTTAATAACTTATTACGCCCATGGCGTGCAAATAGCTCTTTACCGACCAGTTGCTCCAGCCGCTGCATTTGTTGGCTAACGGCGGACTGGGTACGGCAAACGGCGGCAGCAGCTGCTGCAAAAGTGTTGAGATCGGCGACCGCAACAAACGTTCTCAGCAGATCGAGGTCGAGATTCATTATCGGACGATTTGCATTTATCATATCTTTTCACTTTCAGGTTGCTCGTGCGGAGCTGCCCGGGTTGAAGCTGTGTGTAACAGTTAAGCAATTCCTTCTGAAGGTTTCCCTCGCATCCCGGCCCGGCAGACTGCCTGACAGATAGTTATTGTGCTGCGGTATATCACCCGTCAGAAAGCACGTTTCATGACGTTATTTTTATTCTCGTAAACGTTCAGGATATTTAGATGTTTGCAGGTTTATGTAAATTCCATTAAAGGAAAAAACATCATCTGCCATCTTGATCGCAGCGCTGTCAACGTAGTAAGAGGTGACCCTCACATTCCAGACAGAGATAATTCTAACAATAACAACCAATTAAATCAGAAAGTCACGGTAAGATATACAAAAAAAACGTATCTCTCTTCCGCTTTTCTGAAAGACATCTTAACCCAAATCCACTTTATTTATAAGTCTTATTGCAATGCTAAGGATTAAACGGCTTTGAGAAGGAGCTTAACTCATTTTATTAAAATTAACGAAAGT
>CAMKZP010000170.1 GCA_946477805.1 uncultured Enterobacter sp. | reverse complement strand
CTCTAAAATCATCACGCGATTACGCACTGGCTCCGGGCTATTTTCCAGCACCACTTCCGGCAGCAGCGCCACGCCGCAGCCGAGCGCCACCATCGACACCATCGCCTCATGGCCGCCCACCGTCGCATAAATCGACGGGTTGCTGATCTTCTGACGGCGGAACCACAGCTCAATGCGGCGGCGAACCGGCCCCTGATCGGCCATGATAAACGGCACCGTAGACCAGTCCGGTTTGTCCACCGATACCTGATTACGCACCGGGCAGGGCAGCGCCGGGGCAATCAGCACCACCGCCAGATTCTCCAGCATCGAGAACGCCACCGCGCCGGGCAGGGTTTCGGGTTTCCCGGCAATGGCGAGATCCGCTTCGCCCGTCACCACTTTTTCCATAGCGTCGGCGGCGTCGCCGGTGGTGAGCTTGATTTCCACCGACGGATGCTCCGCGCGGAAGCGGTCGAGAATGGGGGGCAGATGGCTATAGGCCGCGGTCACGGAGCAGAAAATATGCAGCTCACCGGAAAGCGACGGCCCCTGCTGGTCAATGGTGTGTCGCAGCTGCTGATACTGCAGCAGAGTTTGCTGGGCAAAGACGCGCAGCTCTTCACCCGCTTCCGTAAGGGTGACGGTGCGGTTATCGCGCACGAACAGCGGCTGGCCGAGGTCCTCCTCAAGGCGCTGGATCTGGCGCGAAAGCGTGGAGGGGCTGACGTGCATCGCCCGGGCGCTGCGGCCAAAGTGACGGCTCTCCGCCAGGTGCAGGAACATTTTCAGATCGCGTAAATCCACGGATTCCACTCCCTCTTTTTACGTTGCATAAATTGCAACGTGACGTTGTGAATATATCAATTTCCGCAATAAATTTCCTGTCATATAGTAAGTTCATTCTCGCATAAGCGACCGGAACAATAAGACACACAACATCACGAGGTATCTCCCATGGCTAACTACTTTAATACACTGAACTTGCGCCAGCAGCTGGCGCAGCTGGGCAAATGCCGCTTCATGGCGCGCGACGAATTTGCCGATGGCGCGAGCTACCTTCAGGGTAAAAAAGTGGTCATCGTCGGCTGTGGCGCACAGGGCCTGAACCAGGGCCTGAACATGCGTGACTCCGGTCTGGATATCTCCTACGCGCTGCGTAAAGAAGCGATCGCCGAGAAGCGCGCCTCCTGGCGTAAAGCGACCGAAAACGGCTTCAAAGTCGGCACTTACGAAGAGCTGATCCCGCAGGCGGATCTGGTGGTTAACCTGACGCCAGACAAGCAGCACTCGGACGTTGTGCGTTCCGTGCAGCCGCTGATGAAAGACGGCGCGGCGCTGGGTTACTCTCACGGCTTTAACATCGTTGAAGTGGGCGAGCAGATCCGTAAAGACATCACCGTAGTGATGGTGGCGCCGAAGTGCCCGGGTACCGAAGTGCGTGAAGAGTACAAGCGCGGCTTCGGCGTACCGACCCTGATCGCGGTTCACCCGGAAAACGATCCGAAAGGCGAAGGCATGGCGATTGCCAAAGCATGGGCAGCGGCTACCGGCGGCCACCGCGCGGGCGTGCTGGAATCCTCCTTCGTTGCGGAAGTGAAATCTGACCTGATGGGCGAGCAGACCATTCTGTGCGGCATGCTGCAGGCCGGCTCTCTGCTGTGCTTCGACAAGCTGGTGGAAGAAGGCACCGACCCGGCATACGCCGAAAAACTGATTCAGTTCGGCTGGGAAACCATCACCGAAGCGCTGAAGCAGGGCGGCATTACGCTGATGATGGACCGTCTGTCTAACCCGGCCAAACTGCGTGCGTTCGCGCTGTCCGAACAGCTGAAAACCATCATGGCACCGCTGTTCCAGAAACACATGGACGACATCATCTCCGGCGAGTTCTCGTCCGGCATGATGGCTGACTGGGCAAATGACGATAAAAATCTGCTGACCTGGCGCGAAGAGACCGGTAAAACCGCGTTTGAAAACGCGGCACAGTTCGACGGCAAAATCAGCGAGCAGGAGTACTTCGATAAAGGCGTACTGATGATCGCGATGGTCAAAGCGGGCGTTGAGCTGGCGTTCGAAACCATGGTGGATTCCGGCATCATCGAAGAGTCTGCCTACTACGAATCACTGCACGAGCTGCCGCTGATCGCGAACACCATCGCCCGTAAGCGTCTGTATGAAATGAACGTGGTGATCTCTGACACCGCCGAGTACGGTAACTACCTGTTCTCCTACGCATGCGTACCGCTGCTGAAAGAGTTCATGACCACCCTGCAGGCGGGCGATCTGGGCAAGGCGGTTGCGGAAGGTGCGGTAGACAACGCGCAGCTGCGTGACGTAAACGAAGCGATTCGCAGCCACGAGATCGAGAAAGTGGGCCAGAAACTGCGCGGCTACATGACCGACATGAAGCGCATCGCGGTAGCAGGCTAAATCGACAATCGGGTGGCGCAAGCCACCCGAACTGTTTCAGCTACGCAGTATCGCGCCGGGATACCCCAGCTGGCGCCACGCCTCATACACCACCACCGACACCGCATTCGACAGATTCATGCTGCGGCTGTCCGGCATCATGGGAATACGAATTTTTTGATCGGCAGGCAGGGCGTCCAGAATGGTGGCCGGCAGGCCGCGCGTTTCCGGGCCAAACATCAGATAATCCCCGTCCTGATAGCTTACGGCGCTGTGCGCTGGCGTGCCTTTGGTGGTCAGGGCAAACATGCGCTGCGGCTTTTCGGCGTCCAGAAACGCGGCGTAATCGTGATGGCGAACGACGGCGGTAAATTCATGGTAGTCCAGCCCCGCGCGACGCAGGCGTTTGTCGTCCCACGTAAAGCCCATCGGCTCGATGATGTGCAGGCGAAACCCGGTATTGGCGCACAGGCGGATGATGTTGCCGGTGTTGGGTGGGATTTCTGGTTCGAATAAAACGATGTTAAGCATGCTGCCCCCTTAATTGCGGGGGCAGAATAGCACAGAACTAGGCGGCATTTCCCTGCGACAGCGGCGCCAGCGCCGCGGGCAGTTTACTCAACTCCTGCACCAGCGAATCTTTACTGATGTCGCTAATCGTTTTCGCCCCGGTCAGCGTCATCGTCACCTTCATCTCTTTCTCGATCAGGTTCAGCAGGTTTGCTACGCCCGCCTGGCCGCTGGTGGCCAGCGCGTACAGGTATGCGCGCCCCAGCAGGACGCTGTCTGCGCCGAGGGCAATCATGCGCACCACGTCCAGCCCGTTGCGAATGCCGCTGTCGGCCAGGATCGCGATATCACCTTTCACCGCGTCGGCAATGGCGGGCAGCGCGCGGGCTGAAGAGAGCACGCCGTCGAGCTGGCGCCCGCCGTGGTTAGACACCACGATCCCGTCTGCGCCGAAGCGCACCGCATCGCGGGCGTCTTCCGGGTCAAGGATCCCTTTGATCACCATCGGGCCGTCCCAGAATTCGCGGATCCACTCCAGGTCTTTCCACGAGATCGACGGATCGAAGTTGTTCGCCAGCCAGCCGATGTAATCTTCCAGACCGGTCGGTTTACCGAGATAGGCCGAGATATTCCCCAGATCGTGCGGACGACCGTTCAGACCAACATCCCACGCCCATTGCGGATGAGTCACAGCCTGCCAGTAGCGGCGCAGAGCGGCGTTCGGGCCGCTCATGCCGGAGTGGGCGTCACGGTAGCGCGCGCCCGGCGTTGGCATATCCACGGTAAAGACCAGCGTAGAGCAGCCCGCCGCTTTCGCGCGCTCCAGCGCGTTACGCATAAAGCCGCGATCGCGCAGGACGTACAGCTGGAACCACATCGGGCGCTTGATGGTCGGGGCGACCTCTTCAATCGGGCAGACGGACACGGTGGAGAGCGTAAACGGAATGCCTTTGGCGTCCGCCGCTGCCGCGGCCTGCACCTCGCCACGACGGGCATACATGCCGCACAGGCCGACGGGCGCAAGCGCCACCGGCATGGAGAGCGTTTCGTTAAACAGCGTCGTTTCAAGGCTCAGGTCAGACATATTCTTCAGCACGCGCTGGCGCAGGGCCACTTCTGAAAGATCTTCCACGTTGCGACGCAGGGTATATTCGGCATACGCCCCGCCGTCGATGTAGTGGAACAGGAACGGCGGCAAAATGCGCTGCGCCGCGGCGCGATAGTCACTGGCTGCGGAAATAATCATGCTTTGTTCTCCCTGGAAATATCGTTGTCGCCAGGCAGACGGGTAATGCGCGCCTGTCGGGCCTGATCTTCATCGAATCGTTTAATGGTGGTGTGCACGAAGCCCAGATGCGCCATCATCGCTTTGCGCGCGGCCTCGGCATCACCCTCAAGAATGGCGTTGAGTATCGCCTCGTGCTGTTCGGTTAGCTGAGCAAAGACCGGCGGAACCAGATACATGCGCTGGCGGCTCTGCTTCACGGAGGATTGCAGCAGGTCGAAGAAGCCGCGCATGGTCTGCAGCAGAACGACGTTGTGCGAGGCCTCGGCAATCGCCAGGTGAAAACGCACGTCCGCCTGGGAGGCGATGTCCGGATCGCTGCTTTGGGTTGCCTCAAAGCAGGCTCTGAGCTTCTCTTTGTCGGCCTCGGTCGCCCGCATCGCCGCGTGCCAGGCGGTGCTGGCTTCAATAGCATGGCGCGCTTCGAGGATATCGAAGCTGTAGTCCGGATCGTTTTCCATCAGCGTCTTGAGCGGCTGCACGATGTTTTGCTCGGACCAGCCGTCGTGCTGCCAGCGCACGAACGTGCCGCCGCCGCGACGGCTCAGCAGCACCCCTTCGCTAACCAGCGTCGCCAGCGCCTCGCGCAGTGAATTGCGCGATACGCCAAGCCGGGCGGCAAGCTGGCGCTCGGCGGGCAATTTCATGCCCGCCTCCAGATGTTGTTCTTCAATCAGCGCCCGCACGCGAGTGGCAATCTCGTCGGACAGGCGTCTGGGCATCACTATCATGGAATCATCCAGGTTAAGACATAGGCCTGCAGCGTGGTAATGACCCCCACCATGCAGGTAAATATCAGGCTGTGCTTAACGGTAAAGCGGAATAGATCCGACTCTTTGCCCACCAGGCCCACCGCCGCGCAGGCAATGGCGATGGACTGCGGAGAGATCATCTTTCCGGTCACGCCGCCGGTGGTGTTCGCTGCCACGAGCAGGACGTCGGAAACGCCAATCTGCTGGGCTGCCGTCGCCTGCAGGGCGGCAAACAGGGCGTTCGACGAGGTATCGGAACCGGTCAGGAACACCCCCAGCCAGCCGAGGAACGGCGAGAAGAAGGTAAAGGCGTGGCCGGTATGCGCCAGCGCTAACGCCAGCGTCGACGACAGCCCGGAGTAGTTCGAGATAAACGCGAACGCCAGCACCATGCCGATGGAGTAGATCGGCAGCATCAGCTCTTTAATCGTCGCCGCGAAGGTCTGCACCGCGGCGGCGGGCTTCATGCGCAGCCACACGACGGAAAGGATAGCCGCAAACAGGATGGCCGTACCGGTTGCGGAGAACCAGTCAAATTTGAACACCGCCGCATACGGCGTGGCGTCGTGAACCACCGGCGGCATGCGGGCGACCATTTTGTCGAGGAACGGCACGGAGATGTTGATCACCATGTCGTACAGCGCGCCGCCCGGGGCGAACAGCGCTTTAAACGGCGGAATGCTCCACAGCGTCACGGTGGCGGTCAGGAACAGGAACGGCGACCAGGCGCGAACGATTTGTCCTGCGGTATAGCCCGTGCGGGCCAGCGTCTGATCCACATGGGAGGCGCCCATATCGGCAAAGCGGAAGATGCGCACCGGCTGCCAGCGTTTCAGGAACAGCGTCAGGCACACCAGCGACACCAGGGATGAGATGATGTCCGGCAGTTCCGGGCCAAGGAAGTTGGAGCTCAGGTACTGGGCAACGGCGAACGAACCGCCCGCCACCATCACCGCAGGCCAGGTTTCCTTCACTCCGCGCCAGCCGTCCATAATCGCCATGATCCAGAACAGCACGATAATCGTCAGGAACGGCAGCTGACGGCCAACCATCTGGCCAATCTCAAAGCTGTCCAGACCGGTCACCTGTCCGGCCACCAGAATCGGGATGCCCATCGCGCCAAAGGCCACCGGCGCGGTGTTCACAATCAGGCACAGGCCCGCGGCATACAGCGGGTTAAAGCCCAGCCCAACGAGCAGGGCGGCGGTGATCGCCACCGGCGCACCGAAACCTGCCGCCCCTTCCAGAAACGCCCCGAAGGAGAAACCGACAATCAGCATCTGCAGGCGCTGGTCCGGGGTGATGGAGAGAATCGACGAGCGAATAATGTCGAACTGCCCGGTTTTCACCGAGATTTTATAGACAAAGACGGCTGCGATGATGATCCACGCAATCGGCCACAGCCCGTAGAAGAAGCCATAGACCACGGACGCCAGCGCGCGATCGACCGGCATTTTGTAGAAGAACAGGGCCACCATCAGGGCGATAGCAACGGTCCAGGTTGCGGCAAGGTAGCCCTTCAGCTTGAGCTTAATCAGCGCAAAGAAGAAGAACAGAATCGGAAGCGATGCGATCAGGCTCGACAGCCAGATATTCCCGGCCGGATCGTAGTTTTGTTGCCAGAGGCTCATGCAGGTCTCCTGAGGACCCAACAGCCTGCTCGTCGGGTGAGTCTGCGCTCATCTCTGCGTCACAGGCTGTGTAAAAGTGGTCCTGCCAATAGTGTTATGTAGGGTTAATGACAATGAATGGTTAACCAGATGTTATGCGTGAGCAATGGTTTTGTGAGCCAAGAGAACTGTTTTGTGAAAGGAGAAGCAGTTTTTCTTTCATTGGTAGGACCAAATGCAGCCAGGCGGCAGTGGCATACTTCTTAACAACTTCTCAGCGTTATCTTTACCTCAGTCGAGGTTTGTTTACCCGCACCAGAAGCATCAAGGACTATTTTTGAAGCGTTTAGGAAACTTCATCCTGAAACCCCTATTCTGCATAGCAGGTTAATACGTCATCTATTTTGTGACGATCGCGAGCCGTTTTCCTAAAACGTCTCGGTATTAAAATGGGTAAATGCTATGTCTTCTTTGAAACGCCTTCGCAAAGGCAGCGCGCTGATTATTGCGATGCTGCTGATGCCGTTTTTTAACGCCAGGGCGGCGCTGGTGCTGAGTGGAACGCGAGTGATATTCCCGGCACGTGAATATCAGGTCTCGCTTAAAGTGGATAATCCAACCGACAATGATTATCTCATGCAGAGCTGGGTGGAAGACGACTCGGGTAAACCACAGCAGGGCATTCTGGTTGAGCCACCCGTCGCGCAGATAAAGGCGCATCACAAGGTTGAATTGCGGTTTAATCTGGTAGACCCAACGCTAAAAGATAATAAAAGCGAAAAGCTTTTCTGGCTGAATGTCAAAGAGATCCCCAAAGTTGACTCTACTACTTCAGGTTCTGAGCTGCTATTGGCGATGCAAACGAAAATTAAACTTTTTTATCGCCCTACGGGCGTTGAAGCAGCATCTGGCGATGCATGGAAAAAATTAACCTGGCTACGTACCGGAAATAGTATTGAGGTGAGTAATCCCACGCCTTATTTCATCACTGTTGATAGTGCGACGACAGAGAACCATACCAAATTAAATGTCGATATGATTGCACCTTTTTCTAAAAAACGCATGCCGTTACAAGCTGTCTCTTATACACATCTCCGAGCCCACGAGACAGGCAGAAATCTCG
>CAMKZP010000169.1 GCA_946477805.1 uncultured Enterobacter sp. | reverse complement strand
CCGCGACCCCCTGCGTGACAGGCAGGTATTCTAACCGACTGAACTACCGCTCCACTGTTCCCGTTTGGGGAACGAGGCGAATATTACGGTCTGCCTCTGAACTCGTCAACGCTTTTTCTCATCTTTTGAATCGTTTGCTGCAAAAATCACCCAAACGGTGATTTTACACGCGTTCTGCCGTGCGGTCAGGCACGCCACATACAGCTTCCGCCCTTCTTCTGTACGAGATCGAGGCGGGATTCATGGTCAAGCAGCTCGGCATCGCTGGCTAAAACAACCCGCAGCCGGCTCGCCTGACGCACAACACGCTGAATGCCCGCTTCTCCCTGCGTCTGCTGGGATTCGTTCTCCGTACTGAATTTCATCGACGTCTGGCCGCCGGTCATCGTGAGATAGACATCCGCCAGGATCTGGGCATCGAGCAAAGCCCCGTGCAGCGTTCGCTTGGTGTTGTCTATTTCATAGCGCGAGCAGAGCGCATCAAGGCTGTTACGCTTGCCGGGAAACATTTTCCTTGCCAGCGCCAGGCTGTCGGTCACTTTACAGAAGGTGTTCGTCTTCGGAATATCGCGATTCAGCTTGCTGAATTCATAATCCATAAAGCCGATATCGAACGATGCGTTATGGATGACGAGCTCAGCCCCTTTGATGTACTCGAGGAATTCATCCGCGACGTCGGCAAAGGTCGGTTTATCCAGCAAGAACTCATCGGCGATACCGTGAACGCCAAACGCTTCCGGGTCCACCAGCCGGTCAGGCTTGAGGTACACGTGGAAATTGTTCCCCGTAAGGCGACGGTTCACCACTTCAACGGCACCAATTTCGATGATCTTGTGCCCTTCGTAGTGCGCGCCTATCTGGTTCATACCGGTGGTTTCGGTATCAAGAACAATCTGGCGAGTAATTGCAGTGCTCATAGCGGTCATTTATGTCAGACTTATCGTTTTACTGAACGTTTCGAATACAGGAAGTCTACCAGAGATGCGTAAACAGGTAGAAATTTTCACCGATGGATCTTGTCTCGGCAACCCGGGGCCAGGCGGCTATGGCGCAATTATGCGCTACCGCGAGCATGAAAAAACCTTTAGCGAAGGCTATTTCCTGACGACGAATAACCGCATGGAGTTGATGGCGGCCATCGTCGCGCTGGAAGCCTTAAAGGAACATTGCGACGTTGTGCTGAGCACTGACAGCCAGTATGTACGTCAGGGTATTACCCAGTGGATACACAACTGGAAAAAACGCGGCTGGAAAACGGCAGATAAAAAACCGGTTAAGAACGTTGACCTCTGGAAGCGTCTGGATGCGGCGCTAGGCCAGCACCAGATCAAATGGGAATGGGTGAAAGGCCATGCGGGCCACCCGGAAAACGAACGCTGTGACGAGCTGGCGCGTGCGGCTGCGTCCAACCCGGCCCATGAGGATACAGGCTACCAGCCTGAATCCTGATCAGGGCTTTCTGTACTGTCGGGTGGCGCCCACGGTCTGACGGATCTGCGCTTTCGACTTGCTCTGCTTCATTGGGTTTAGCGTCAGAGGAATTGTCCGCTTGCGCGCCACAATAAACTGCATACAGCCCAGGGCCGGTAAATGCGTGCTTAACACCACGCCCCCCTTCCGCGCCCAGGGCAGCACCTGAAAACCACCGTAGCTGAGCACTTCGAAGTTAAGCAGCGAAAGCCAATCCAGCTGGCGCATCATGGTAAACATGCGGCTATTATAGGGCGGCGTGCGGCGTAACACCGGCACCAGTTTACGCATCCCCATTAGGCTCAGTGGATTAAAGCCGCTCAGTATCAGCCAGCCGTCATCAATCAGAACGCGATCGGCTTCACGTAACAGGCGATGGGGATCGCTACTCCAAGGGAGCGTGTGCGCCAGCAGGCAGGCATCAACGGATTTCTCCGCAAACGGCAAATGCAGCGGGTCCGCTTTGACCTGAACAGGCGATCCGTTGAGAGAAACGTTAACCTGATGAGAGATAGCGCAGCTTTCGGTATTGATTTCCGCGCTGAGATTGCCAATCTTAAGCAGGTGAAAACCATACATTTTTGCGAGCCAGGGCTTGAGCTGTCGTTCTAAGGCCTCGCGATAGTATTCACCCCAGGGCAATTCTGCCCAACGTTCCGGTGCTGCGACTGCCTGAGGTATCCTTGCCGGTTTCATCAACACATCCGCCACGCTGTAAGAGGTAATGTATGAATCTTATCAGTATTCCTGCCTTTCAGGACAATTACATCTGGGTATTAGTTGACGACGATTGCCGCTGCATCATCGTCGATCCGGGCGAATCTGCGCCGGTTTTGCAGGCTATACGGGAAAATAGCTGGCAGCCTGAAGGGATACTTCTCACCCACCACCATCACGATCACGTCGGCGGCGTGGGTGACCTGGTCGCACAATTCCCTCATCTGGAAGTGTACGGACCGGCAGAGACGCAGGATAAGGGCACAACGCGCGTAGTCAAGGAAGGTGAAAATGTCCTCATGCTGGGATACGAATTTTCCGTATTTGCCACACCGGGTCACACTTCCGGACATATTTGTTACTACAGTAAACCTTATCTTTTTTGCGGTGACACGCTCTTTTCCGGCGGCTGCGGGAGGCTTTTTGAAGGAACTCCAGCCGAGATGTACCAGTCTTTACAGAAGATTAACGCATTGCCGGATGAAACCCTCATATGTTGCGCACATGAGTATACATTAGGGAATATGAAGTTTTCTGCGAGCCTTTTACCTGACGATCGTGCGATTCAGGATTATTACCGCAAAGTGAAGGAGTTACGTGCAAAAAACCAAAATACACTCCCCGTAATTCTGAAAAATGAACGTGAAATAAATGTATTTCTCCGAATCAATGATACTGATTTAATTAATAAAATTAACCAAGAAACAAATTTGCAACAACCAGAAGCACGATTTGCATGGTTAAGGTCAAAGAAAGATAACTTCAGATAATTGCGGGTTGCCTTTTCAAAATTTCGCCGTTATCATCGCTCGTCTTTTAAGCAACTATTGACACACACATGAAGGCAAAAGCGATATTACTCGCCTCTGTCCTGCTTGTAGGTTGCCAGTCGCAAAACGGCAGCAACGTACAGCAGCACGCACAGAGCCTTTCTGCAGCTGGTCAAGGGGAAGCAGGGAAGTTTACAAGTCAGGCGCGATGGTTGGACGATGGGACATCTTTCGCGCAGGAACAAGACTTGTGGGCCTCTATTGGCGACGAGCTAAAGATGGGAATTCCGGAGAACACCCGGATTCGCGAACAGAAACAGAAATATTTGAGAAATAAGAGCTATCTCCACGATGTAACGTTACGGGCAGAGCCGTATATGTACTGGATAGCCGGGCAAGTTAAGAAACGTAACATGCCTATGGAGCTGGTACTCCTACCCATAGTGGAGAGCGCTTTTGACCCACACGCAACGTCTGGCGCCAATGCCGCAGGCATCTGGCAGATCATTCCGAGCACAGGGCGCAATTATGGTTTGAAACAGACCCGCAGCTACGATGCGCGTCGCGATGTTGTCGCTTCAACGACAGCCGCTCTCGACATGATGCAACGTCTGAACAAGATGTTTGACGGCGACTGGTTGTTAACAGTTGCTGCGTATAATAGCGGTGAAGGTCGTGTTATGAAGGCAATGAAGGCGAACAAAGCGCGTGGAAAATCCACCGATTTCTGGTCGCTGTCACTGCCTCAGGAAACGAAGATTTACGTACCGAAGATGCTGGCATTGAGTGATATTCTCAAGAACAGCAAGCGTTACGGTGTACAACTGCCAACACCAGACGAAAGTCGTGCACTGGCGCGCGTCCGCCTCAGCAGCCCGGTTGATATCCAACAGGTTGCCGATATGACGGGTATGTCGGTCAGTAAACTGAAAACCTTTAATGCAGGTGTTAAAGGCTCAACCCTGGGAGCAACCGGCCCGCGGTATGTAATGGTTCCGCAGAAACATGCAGAGCAGCTACGTGAGTCTTTGGCTTCGGGTGAAATTGCTGCCGTTCAGTCAACGCTGATCGCAGATACTTCCCCCGTCACCAGCCGCAGCTATAAGGTTCGTTCAGGTGATACGCTCTCGGGCATTGCATCACGTTTAGGCGTGAGTGCGAAGGATCTGCAGCAGTGGAATAATCTGCGCAGTTCTGGTCTGAAAGCGGGTCAAACCCTGACGGTCGGCGCGGGTAGCAGCGCACAGCGGCTTGCCAAAAACAGCGATAGCATTACCTATCGCGTGCGTAAGGGTGATTCGCTGTCAAGTATCGCTAAACGTCACGGCGTGAACATCAAAGATGTGATGCGCTGGAATGACGGTACTGACAATCTGCAGCCGGGCGACCAGCTTACGCTGTTTGTAAAAAACAGCGCTACGCCGGATTCCTGACGACACGATCTCTGAAAAAAGGCACCGATTCCCCCGGTGCCTTTTTTGTTTTACCCTGCCTTTTGCGCTTCAGCCATGATGGTATCGCTGGTAAATGAACCGTCATCCTGCAGTTCAAAGTAAGCCTTCACTTCCGCTGATGCGCTGTCCTGATACATCCGAATAGCCTTGCTCAGCGCCTCTGGCGTACGCATACGTGCGATCCACGAGCTGAACTCCAGCGGCAAGCGATCGGTTATCAGTGCGCGAGAAATCAAACCAGCCTCGGTAATCAGCGATAACCACTGCCCGCTGGAGTAGTTTTGCACGTGCGAAGTGTCGCGCAGGGCTTCAACCGTCTGCAGCCAGATATCGCGCACCGGATGGCCCGGTGACATCACATCCATGATAATGAAGATCCCGCCCGGCTTAAGCACGCGTTTGACTTCCCGCAATGCCTGTCCGACATCATGCCAGTGGTGTGCGGAGTAGCGGCTGATGACAACGTCAAAGGAGGCATCCTCAAAGGGTAAGGCTTCGGCATAGCCCTGGCGCGTAGCAACGTTATTAAGCCCTTTGGCTTTTGCGGCCTCAGCGACTACCTCCAGCATCTGGCTGGATAAATCATATGCCGTGACCTCTGCCACCCGCTGTGCAGCAGTGAAGCTGGCGTGCCCTGCTCCGCAGCCTACATCCAGCAACTTTGCCTGGGGGAAAGCCGACAGGCGCTCGCCAAGCCGAACCAGATCGCGACCAGAAGCATGTACGGCGCTGCTCAGATAAGCGCTAGCCTGTGAACCAAACTGTTTTTCTACGTTGTCATGATGGGAGTGCGTTGTTGTCATTGTGCTGTCCTTTGTTGGTTTAAAAAAACAGGGCAGCATCCACACAGATCTGCCCTACGGCAGACCTGACACACCGTTATCTATCAGGTTTGCCGGGACTGAATTCTACTAGTAGAGGATTATGATCGGAGGCGCGCGTCACCAGAACGGAGGCATCGTGCACGCTTAAACCACGATAGAAGACAAAATCGAGCGGACGACCAAAGGCTTTTTTGCGCTGGTCATCGTTAAAGCGAACTTCACGTAGCGACATCTCTCGCGCAAAGCGATACAAGGCGTTCATACGCGGGCGGCTCCAGGCATTGAAGTCCCCGGCCATGATGATTGGGCCATTGTGGTGGGCGATCTGATCGCCTATAGGAAGTAACTGCTTACTATACACATCCACACCCAGGCTGAAGTTCACCGCGTGGATATTCACGACCATCAGCAGGCGGGTATCCGGCAACGGATAGACCGTCACCAGCGCCGATTTCGCCAGCCGCAGGATGGGCTCACGCTCACGCAGCGGGCAGCAGTAGACCGGATGCGCGGCCGAGAGGGTCATCACCCCGGAGGGATGCTGCGGCAGTACAAATGCCGGCACCTGATCGGCTGCGAGATAGTGCGTTGTCGCAAAACGAACCAGTTCAGGCGTCGTTTGCGCCTCCTGCAACAGGACAAGGTGGGCATCTTTGCCAAAATTCTTGAGCACGGATAACCACTCCGCGCGCTGCTGTTTGAAGATGTTCCACACCAGCACGCGAATTTTTTCATCGCTGCTCAAGGGTGTACCGGCGGGTAATGCCTGGCTAATGCTCGCAAAAGACCCCGGAGGCATAATCCTCTCCGCGGGTAATCCAGCAACATAGCGCATGGCATAGGTATTCTTTCGCACTTTTGGAAACAACCTCTATAACGTGAACCAGGCCGGAAAACGGACTGGTTCTAATGTTATAGGGACTTTAGGTCACACTTTCAACGCTATTTAACAGAAAGGGCTTTCCAGTTTTGTAAGCAAGCGCTTACTGATTTTGTCCTTTTACCACGCGAGCCGGTTCATCAAGGCGTCCGCATAACACATTCAGTCGTGGCAATTGCTAATTAAACGATCGTCAGAGCAACAGGCGGCGGTGGCATAAAATACGCCGTCTCTTCAGTATTAAGATGACACGGTGTAGGCACCGGTGCTTAAATAACAAAAGCGTTTAAAATATCGATAGAATTTTGCAGGTGGTGCAACAATGAAAGCAACGTCAGAAGAGCTGACTATCTTTGTCGCCGTCGTTGAAAGCGGCAGCTTTAGCCGCGCAGCGGAACAGCTGGGGCAGGCGAATTCGGCCGTCAGCCGCTCTGTGAAAAAACTGGAGATGAAGCTGGGGGTGAGCCTGCTCAACCGTACGACGCGCCAGCTGAGCCTGACGGAAGAAGGAGAGCGCTATTTCAGACGCGTGCAGTCCGTTCTGCAGGAGATGGCCGCCGCCGAAACGGAGATTATGGAGACACGCAGCACGCCGCGCGGGTTGCTGCGCATCGATGCGGCAACGCCTGTTGTGCTGCACTTTCTGATGCCGCTGATTAAGCCTTTCCGCGATCGCTACCCGGAAATGACGTTATCTCTCGTCTCCTCCGAAACGTTTATCAATCTTATCGAACGAAAGGTCGATGTCGCGATCCGGGCGGGAACTTTAACGGACTCCAGCCTGCGCGCCCGCCCCCTTTTTACCAGCTATCGTAAAATAATCGCCTCGCCGCAGTATATTGCCGAGCGTGGAAAACCAGAGACGGTGGAAGAACTGAAGCAGCATACGTGTCTGGGCTTCACGGAACCCGTCTCGCTGAATACCTGGCCTGTTGCCTGCCATGATGGACAGCTCCATGAAATCACCTGTGGGATATCGTCCAACAGCGGGGAAACGCTAAAACAGCTTTGCCTCACCGGGAATGGGATTGCCTGTTTATCGGATTACATGATCGATAAAGAACTTGCCCGCGGTGAGCTTGTGGAGCTAATGGCCGATAAGCGTCTGCCGGTGGAGATGCCTTTTAGCGCGGTCTATTACAGTGACAGAGCGGTGAGTACGCGCATACGTGCCTTTATAGACTTCCTGAGTGAGCATATAAAAACAGCTCCCGAAGGAGCTGCATGAGGGTTTAAGGCTCAGAGGTGGGTCAATACTAATCCCAGTCAGGCGCTAATCCTTCCGGGCTGACCAGGCGATCGTTGCAGTCCAGCGCAGCAATCGCTTTTATGTCTTCTTCGTCCAGCTGGAGCTCAAGCGCGAGCAGGTTGCTTGCCAGATTTTCGCGCCTGGTGGATGAGGGGATCACAGCGTAACCTTCACCCATCGCCCATGCCAGAATCACCTGCGCGGCCGTGGCGTGATGTTTCTCTGCGATGCGTGCAATAACGTCATCCTTCAGGGCTTTACCGTAGGCCAGCGTCATGTAAGAGGTGATGTGGATCCCGTGCTGTTTTGCCCAGTTCACTACCTGGGCAAAACAGCACGGGATCCAC
>CAMKZP010000168.1 GCA_946477805.1 uncultured Enterobacter sp. | reverse complement strand
TGCGTGAAGGCACCTGCGATTACTTAGGCTTCAGCTACTACATGACCAACGCGGTTAAGGCGGAAGGCGGCACCGGCGATGCGATCTCCGGCTTCGAAGGCAGCGTGCCAAACCCGCACGTGAAGGCGTCTGACTGGGGCTGGCAGATTGACCCGGTCGGCCTGCGCTACGCGCTGTGTGAGCTGTACGAGCGTTATCAGAAGCCGCTGTTTATCGTTGAGAACGGCTTCGGCGCCTACGATAAAGTGGAAGAAGACGGCAGCATCAACGATGACTACCGCATCGACTACCTGCGCGCTCACGTGGAAGAGATGATCAAAGCGGTTACGTACGACGGCGTTGACCTGATGGGCTACACCCCGTGGGGCTGTATCGACTGCGTCTCTTTCACTACCGGCCAGTACAGCAAGCGCTACGGCTTTATCTACGTTAACAAGCACGACGACGGCACGGGCGATATGTCCCGCTCGCGTAAGAAGAGCTTTGACTGGTACAAGACCGTCATCGCCAGCAACGGCGAAACCCTGTAATACGCCGCCCTCTCCCGCTCGGGAGAGGGCAAAAGCCTTTCCTTCCAGACACTTCTTTACAGCTTTGGCGTTGCCAAAAAGCCTGTGCTCTATATGATAAGCCTCGTGAATAATTGAGGCGAACATGATCAAGCGACAACGCAACGCTATCCTGCTGGTAGCCCTGGCCTGTCTGGTGGTGCTGATATGCACCGCTCAGCGGATGGCCGGGATGCATGCGCTCGTGCTCAATCTCACCGCCACAAGCCAGTCCGTTCAGCAGGGCCAGGAGAGCGCAGACGCGCCGGTAACGCCGTGCGAGCTCAGCGCCAAGTCGCTGATGGCGGTTCCCCCGGTGCTGTTTGAAGGCGCGCTTTTTGCCGTGACTCTGCTGCTGGCGCTGCTGGCCGCCACTCCGCCGCGCCGCGAGCGGCTGTGGCCTCCCCGCGTTATCTCCCCGCCCCGATTGCGGGTCCATCTGCGACTATGCGTCTTCCGTGAATGAGCCTTCGCCTGACACATCAGGTTAATTCATCATTTACGGAGAAAATTTATGCTTACTTTATTCAGGCGACTGCTGGTCTGCCTGCTTTGGCTATGGCTGCCCCTCAGCCAGGCCGCCGACAGCGGCTGGCTGCGCGCCGCCGATAATCAGCACGCCAGCGTCAGGCTGCGCGCGCAAACCGAAAGCAGCGGCGAAGCCCGCCTGCTGCTCGATATCGCCCTGCAAAAAGGGTGGAAAACCTACTGGCGCTCGCCGGGCGAGGGCGGAATTGCCCCGGCGATCCGCTGGGATTCGCCGGTGGATGCAGCCTGGCGCTGGCCCACGCCCGAACGTTTTGACGTGGCGGGCATTACCACGCAGGGATACCGCGGCGACGTCAGTTTTCCCATCACCCTGCGCGGCGAGTTGCCAGAAACTCTGAGCGGCGTGCTGACGCTGTCCACCTGCAGCAACGTCTGCGTGCTGACCGACTACCCGTTCACGCTGGATATGACCACAAGCCAGGGCGGCGACTTTGACTACGCTTACAGCCGGGCGACGGGCACGCTGCCGCTCGGCAGCGGATTGACCTCATCGCTCAACGCCCGCTACGCTGACGGGAAGCTGACGCTGACGGCCCAGCGCGACGCGGGCTGGCAGCAGCCTTCACTGTTTATCGACAGCATGGACGACGTGGATTTTGGCAAACCGGCCTTCTCCGTGCGTAACGGCTCGCTTGTTGCCACCGTGCCGGTGACGGACAGCTGGGGCGAAGCCGCGCCTGACCTCAGCGGAAAAACCCTGTCGCTGGTGCTGGCCGATAGCGGGCAGGCCCAGGAGTCGAGCCTGGCTATTGGAAAGGGTGCTCCCGCGCCCGCAATCTCGTTAGGCTGGGTCCTGCTGATGGCGCTGGCGGGCGGCCTGATCCTCAACGTGATGCCCTGCGTGCTACCCGTCCTCGCCATGAAGCTCGGCACGCTGATGCACGCGGAGCATCAGGCGCGCGGCCAGGTGCGTCGGCAGTTTCTCGCGTCGGTATCCGGGATCGTTATTTCATTCCTGGCGCTGGCGCTGATGATGACGGTTTTGCGCCTGAGCAATCAGGCGCTCGGCTGGGGGATCCAGTTCCAGAATCCGTGGTTTATCGCTGCGATGGCGCTGGTCATGGTGCTGTTCAGCGCCAGCCTGCTCGGGTTGTTTGAGATCCGCCTCCCCTCCTCTGCCAGCACCTTCCTCGCCACGCGCGGCGGCCACGGGCTCGCGGGCCATTTCTGGCAGGGCGCGTTTGCCACCCTGCTGGCGACGCCCTGCACCGCGCCGTTCCTCGGTACCGCCGTGTCGGTGGCGCTGGCGGCACCGCTTCCGCTGCTGTGGGGCATCTTCTTCGCGATGGGGATCGGCATGAGCCTGCCCTGGCTGCTGGTTGCGGCCTGGCCGGGGCTGGCGCAGAAATTACCGCGTCCGGGACGCTGGATGAACGTCGTACGAGTCGCGCTTGGCCTGATGATGCTCGGCTCGTCCCTGTGGCTGCTGAGCCTGCTGGTGGTACACATCGGTACGCTGCCCGTCATTACGCTGGGGGCGATACTCATCCTCGCGCTGCTGCTGGTCACCGCCTGGCGCTACCGCTGGCAGACGGCGCTCCGCGCCGCAGCGTTAGCCGTCGTAGTGGCAGGCGCCGCCGCGTTTGTGGCCGGTTCCGGTGGCGAGAACGCCCGTGGCGATCGGGTGAACTGGCAGCCGCTCAGCGAGCAGGCGATTGCCCGGGCGCTGGCGGAGAACAAGCGGGTGTTTGTCGACGTCACCGCCGACTGGTGCGTAACCTGCAAAGCCAATAAATACAACGTGCTGCTGCGCGACGACGTGCAGACTGCGCTCTCTGCACCGGATGTTGTCGCCCTGCGCGGAGACTGGAGCCGCCCCTCCGCCGCGGTTAGCCAGTTCTTAACCACGCGCGGCAGCGCCGCCGTACCCTTCAACCAGATTTACGGACCGGGGCTGCCGCAGGGCCACGTGCTGCCCGCGTTATTAAGCCGCGAGGCGGTGTTATCCACCCTGTCCGATGCGAAAGGAAAATAAGATGAGAGCCTTTATTGCCTTACTTCTGCTGTCTTTTTCAACGTTCGTTTTCGCCGCACCGTCAGAGGACGCGTCCAACGACCAGCTGGCAAAGCTGCTGTTTAACGACCCCAGCAGCCCGCGAACCGGTGCAAAAGCGCCGAAGCTGACCATTGTCTCCTTCACCGACTACAACTGCCCCTACTGCAAGCAGTTTGACCCGATGCTGGAGAAAATCGTGCGGGAGAATCCGGACGTACAGCTCATCGTTAAGCTGCTGCCGTTCAAGGGGCAAAGCTCGGTGAATGCCGCTAAAGCGGCGCTTTCGGTATGGCAACAGGAGCCGGATAAATTCTGGGCCCTGCACCAGCGGCTGATGATGAAAAAAGGGTATCACGATGACGCCAGCATCGCGGCTGCGCAGGCAAAGACTGACACCGTCGGCGTCAAGACGGATGAGAAAACCATGGACTCGCTGAAGATGAATCTGATCCTGTCGCAGGTGCTGAACATTCAGGGCACGCCAGCGACCATCATTGGCGACCAGATGGTTGCAGGCGCCATCCCTTATGACGATCTGGAGGGGCTGGTGAAAGAACAGCTGAAGCAAGCCCGTGGCGAGTAAATTTGCGCGCCTCGTGCGCGAGCTGGCGCTGTGGCTGTCGATCGGCGTTGCCGTAAGTCTCGCGGTAGATTATTTCCGCCAGCCCGCGCTGCCGCAAAATTTCGCCTCATCCACGCTGCAAACGCTCGACGGCCAGCCCGTCGATCTTGTCGCCATGAGCGCGGAGCGGCCGCTGCTGGTCTACGTCTGGGCAACCTGGTGCGGCGTCTGCCGCTACACCACGCCATCGGTGGCGGCGCTTGCGGCAGAGGGCGATAACATGCTGTCGGTTGCGCTACGCTCGGGGGATAACGCCACGCTGGAAAAATGGCTGGCGAAGAAGAAAATGGCGCTGCCAACGGTCAACGACGCCAGCGGCGCTCTGGCGCGCCGGTGGGATGTGCAGGTGACGCCGACGCTGGTGGTGCTCTATCACGGGGAGGTGAAGTCAATCACCACCGGCTGGACCAGCCGTTGGGGCATGCGCCTGCGGCTGTGGCTGGCGTCCCGGTAGCTACCTGCCGCCCGCAAGCTCAAGGTAGCTGCCGGTCACGTAGGAAGCTTTGTCGCTCAGCAGCCAGGCAATGGCCTGAGCGACCTCCTCCGGCTGGCCGCCACGCTGCATGGGCAGCATCGCCTTCACCCGATCCACGCGCCCCGGCTCCCCGCCGGAGGCGTGGATATCGGTATAGATCAGCCCCGGGCGCACGCCGTTGACGCGGATGCCCTGGGCTGCCACCTCCAGCGCGAGGCCGGTCGTCAGGGAGTCCACGGCACCTTTTGAGGCGGCGTAATCCACATATTCGCCCGGTGCGCCCAGCCGTGACGCAGCCGAGGAGACGTTCACAATAGCGCCACCCTTGCCGCCGTGCTTATGCGACATGCGTTTTACCGCCTCGCGACAGCAGAGAAAATAGCCCGTGACGTTGGTCGCCAGCACGCGGTTGATGCGCTCGGCGGTAAGGTTTTCAATGGTGGACTGCTCAAACAGGATACCCGCATTGTTGACCAGCGCCGTCAGCGGCTCACCTTCGCGATCGATACCGTCAAACATTGCCATCACCTGCGCTTCATCGCTGATATCCGCGCGTACGGTAAAGGCTTTGCCGCCTGACTCGACTATCTGATTGATGACGTCCGTCGCAGCCTTAACGTTGTGGTGAAAGTTCACCGCCACGGTGTAGCCTTCGCCTGCCAGCTGCAGCGCGGTGGCTCTACCAATGCCGCGGCTGGCGCCGGTTACAAGTGCAATTGCCATTGTTTTCTCCCAATAAAAAAGCCGGGTGGCGGCTTCGCCTTACCCGGCCTACGTTACTACATCGGCACTATTACTGGTATTCGCTCATCGGCACGCAGGAGCAGAACAGGTTACGGTCGCCGTAGACGTCATCAAGACGCTTCACGGTCGGCCAGTATTTGTTTGCCACGCCTGCCGGGAAGACCGCCAGCTCGCGGGAATAAGCGTGGTTCCACTCCGCCACCAGCTCGTGCTGGGTGTGCGGGGCATTGACCAGCGGGTTATCTTCCAGCGTCCACTCGCCGTCCTGCACGCGGTCGATCTCCATGCGGATCGCCAGCATCGCGTCGATAAAGCGGTCCAGCTCGGCTTTGCTTTCGGATTCCGTTGGCTCCACCATCAGCGTACCCGCCACCGGGAACGACATGGTCGGCGCGTGGAAGCCGTAGTCGATCAGACGCTTGGCGATATCCAGCTCGCTGATGCCGCTCTGCTCTTTCAGCGGGCGAATATCCAGAATGCACTCGTGCGCCACGCGGCCGTCGCGGCCGGTGTAAAGCACCGGGAAAGCGGACTTGAGGCGAGTCGCGATGTAGTTGGCGTTCAGGATCGCCACCTGGCTCGCCTGCTTCAGCCCTTCCGCGCCCATCATGCGGATGTACATCCAGCTGATTGGCAGGATGGATGCGCTGCCGAACGGTGCCGCGGAGACCGCGCCCTGACGGGTCAGCATGCCTTCAATCTGCACCACGCTGTGGCCCGGCACAAACGGCGCCAGGTGCGCTTTTACGCCGATGGGGCCCATGCCCGGGCCGCCGCCGCCGTGCGGAATGCAGAAGGTTTTGTGCAGGTTCAGGTGCGACACGTCCGCGCCGATAAAGCCAGGAGAGGTAATACCCACCTGCGCGTTCATGTTCGCGCCGTCGAGGTAAACCTGGCCGCCAAACTGGTGCACCACTTCGCACACTTCACGGATGGTCTCTTCGTACACGCCGTGGGTAGACGGGTAGGTGACCATGATGCAGGAGAGCTTGTCGCCCGCCTGCTCCGCTTTCGCGCGCAGGTCGGCCAAATCGATATTGCCGTTCTTATCGCAGGCCACCACGACCACTTCCATGCCCGCCATCTGGGCAGACGCCGGGTTGGTGCCGTGGGCGGAGCTTGGGATCAGGCAGATATCGCGATGCCCTTCGCTGCGGCTTTCGTGGTAGTGGCGGATCGCCAGCAGGCCCGCGTATTCACCCTGCGCGCCGGAGTTCGGCTGCATGCAGAGGGCGTCATAGCCGGTCAGTTTCACCAGCCAGTCAGAAAGCTGGGCGATCATCTGATGATAACCTTCCGCCTGCTCGACCGGACAGAACGGGTGCAGCTCGGCAAATTCCGGCCAGGTGATCGGGATCATCTCTGCCGCGGCGTTCAGCTTCATGGTGCAGGAGCCCAGCGGGATCATCGCCTGGTTCAGGGCCAGATCCTTGCGCTCCAGAGAGTGCATATAGCGCATCATCTCGGTTTCGCTGTGATAGCGGTTGAAGACCGGGTGCGTCAGGATCGCGTCGTCGCGCAGCATGCCCGGCTGGATCGAGCGGCTGTCGTGCGCCACGTCTTTGTCCAGCGTATCCACGTCCAGACCATGCGCGTCGCCCAGCAGGACGGTGAACAGCTTAGCGACGTCGTCGCGGGTGGTGGATTCATCGAGGGTGATGCCCACGGCGTTATGGATGTCGCTGCGCAGGTTGATCTGCGCGGCATCGGCACGCGCCAGCACGGCGGCTTTGTCGGCGACGTCCACGCACAGGGTGTCGAAATAGTGTTCATGGCGCAGCTTGAGGCCATTTTTCTGCAGGCCGCAGGCCAGAATATCCGTCAGACGGTGAATGCGGCTGGCGATACGCTTCAGGCCAGCCGGGCCGTGGAAGACGGCATACAGGCTGGCGATGTTGGCCAGCAGCACCTGCGAGGTACAGATGTTGGAGTTAGCCTTCTCGCGGCGGATGTGCTGCTCGCGGGTCTGCATCGCCATGCGCAGCGCGGTGTTGCCAGCGGCATCTTTCGATACGCCGATAATGCGGCCCGGCATGGAGCGTTTGAATTCATCCTTCGCGCCGAAGAACGCCGCGTGCGGGCCGCCGTAGCCCATCGGCACGCCGAAGCGCTGGGCGGAGCCGAAGACGATATCCGCGCCCTGCTTACCCGGTGCCGTCAGCAGCACCAGCGCCATAAAATCAGCGGCGACGCTGACGATGACTTTGCGGGACTTCAGCCCGGCAATCAGCGCGCTGTAGTCGTGCACTTCCCCGGTGGTACCGACCTGCTGCAGCAGCACGCCAAAGACGTCCTGGTGATCCAGCACTTTGTCAGCGTCGTCGACGATCACGTCAAAACCAAAGGTTTCCGCGCGGGTACGTACCACGTCCAGCGTCTGCGGATGCACGTCCGCCGCCACGAAGAAGCGGTTGGCGTTTTTCAGCTTGCTCACGCGTTTGGCCATCGCCATCGCTTCGGCGGCGGCGGTCGCTTCGTCCAGCAGAGAGGCCGAGGCGATATCCATGCCGGTCAGGTCCAGCGTCACCTGCTGGAAGTTCAGCAGCGCTTCAAGACGGCCCTGAGACACTTCCGGCTGATAGGGGGTATAGGCAGTGTACCAGCCCGGGTTTTCCAGCATGTTGCGCAGGATAACCGGCGGCAGCTGCACGTTGGTGTAGCCCATGCCAATGTAAGACTTATAGCGCTTGTTGAGGCTGGCGATGGCCTTCAGCTCCGCCAGCGCGGCGAATTCCGTCGTGGCTTCACCTACCTGCGGCGGCGCATCAAGCTGGATGTCTTTTGGCACGATCTGGCCGATCAGTGCGTTTAAT
>CAMKZP010000167.1 GCA_946477805.1 uncultured Enterobacter sp. | reverse complement strand
CGGTCGGCAGTAAAGACAAAGAGCTGGTGGTGATTCCTGGGGCAAATCACGTGGATCTATACGATAACGTTGCCGGAAAAATACCTTTCGCGAAATTCGAACAATTTTTCCAGGCCAAACTGAAATAAACCCTCTCCTGAATTGATGCAAAGCCACCGGCCTATGGCAGGTGGCTTTTATCCCGATCTTCGTGAAATTTCACTATGTCGACGCTAAACCAAACACCATCACCTCATCATCAGCGCGCATACTGGGGCGGTATTTTTGCCATGACCCTGTGCGTGTTTGTGCTGATTGCTTCTGAATTTATGCCCGTCAGCCTGCTCACGCCGATTGCCCGCGATTTAGGCGTGACGGAGGGGCTTGCAGGGCAGGGGATTGCTATCTCCGGCGCGCTGGCGGTTCTGACCAGCCTGACGCTTTCAACGCTAGCTGGAAAGATGAATCGTAAGTTCCTGCTGCTGGGGATGACGGTTCTGATGGCCGTATCGGGGCTTATTATTGCGCTGGCTTCCAGTTATCTGGTGTATATGGCCGGTCGCGCGATGATTGGCGTGGCCATTGGCGGATTCTGGTCGATGTCTGCGGCAACGGCGATTCGTCTGGTGCCGCAGCATCAGGTCACGCGTGCGCTGGCGATTTTCAACGCCGGTAATGCGCTGGCGACGGTCGTGGCCGCGCCGCTGGGAAGCTATCTGGGGGCCACGGTCGGATGGCGGGGCGCTTTCTTGTGCCTGGTGCCTATCGCGGTTGTCGCCTTTATCTGGCAGTGCATCAGCCTGCCCGGCATGGATGCGAATAAAAGCCACACGTCACGGTGCGCGGTATTCCGCTTATTTAGCCGCCGCAGGGTTGCGGTTGGCATGCTGGCCTGTGGCCTGTTTTTCATGGGCCAGTTTACGCTATTTACCTATGTGCGCCCGTTCCTGGAGAGCGTGACGCGGGTTAATTCCTCAGGCTTGTCGTTGATTTTACTGGTTATCGGCGTTGCCGGTTTTATCGGCACGCTGGTTGTTTCGACATTCCTCAACAGAAAATTTTACCCCACGCTGATGGCCATACCCGGACTGATGGCCGTCATTGCCATCGGCCTGATGCTGACCGGGCATCAGGTCTGGACAGTTTCTTTGTTATTAGGGCTCTGGGGCATGCTGGCCACCGCCGCGCCAACCGGATGGTGGACATGGCTTGCGCGTACGTTGCCTGACAACGCCGAAGCCGGAGGCGGGCTCATGGTCGCGGTGATTCAGCTCTCCATCGCCCTTGGATCAACGGCAGGAGGCATCGTGTTTGACCACCTCGGTTGGCAGAGCACGTTTGCCATGAGTAGCTTGCTGCTCCTTTGCGCGGGCATGCTGACCTTTTTAACCGCACGCCAGAAGGCCAGTGCGCTTTAATCCGGAGAAGGTCCGCGCTTCAGAAACCTGGAAAGGGCAATTTAGCTGCGTACAGAGCTTCGTTGCGCTGGGTCTGGCATAATTTGCCTGGCTCAGTTCTCGTAAAGAGTATGTGATAACTATTTGTTCTTGCTGATTAAAAAGACGAGTGTTTGCCCCCTGATGAGGACATCTGTTTAGATCTGACAGATGTCCGCTTTTCGCTTAACGTGGACGTTGGCCTGTACACCGTCCACTTTGTGCCAAAAGCGGGCATTGACTCTAAAATCCATTGATACCAAAGATGTCATTATTTGTATTGCGAAAAACGCTCGGTGATCCAGCCAATGAACACCCTTACCCGGGCGTTGAGCTGCTTATTAGGCGGGTAAATAATCGAAATAGGTATTGTTGCCTTGGTTATGGATTCCAGGACTGGCACGAGCTCACCGCTTTCCAAAAACCTTGCGGCAACCGAGGCAAAGGTCTGACCAACACCCAGTCCGTTAACCAACATGCCAACCTGCGCAGCGCTGTCATTAGCGGCGATATCGAAGCGCACAACCTGTGCGTCTTTTCCTTTTTTACGAAAACGCAAAGGCCAGACTTCACCCGTGGAGGCGCTGAAATAACCCACAATCCTGTGATTCTTCTCCAGATCATCTTGATTCAATGGCATTCCAAATTGTGCGATGTAGCTCGGACTGGCGCATGTGATCAACTTATCCCGGTAGAGTGTTTTCGCAATCAGAGATGAATCAGCCAGCTCGCCCGCGCGGATAACGCAGTCAACGCCCTCCTCTATGAGATTAACCGGTCGATCGCCCACGCCCAGAGCCAGCTGAATGTGCGGGTAGCGCTGTCGAAACGTGCCCAGAACCGGGAGTAAAACGAAGCAGGCCATTGAGGAGTGCAGATCAATACGCAGGCGTCCTCTGGCCGCACTACCCATTTCTCGCATGGACTCTTCAGTATCGTCGAGCACGGCAACAATATCGCAGACCTTACGGTAGTACTCGGCTCCCTCAGGAGTCAGAGTGACAGTGCGGGTAGTTCGTTGCAAAAGCTTAACGCCAAGATGCGTCTCCAGCTCACGTAATAATTTGCTGACGGTTGAGCGGGGCATGTCGAGATGTGCCGCAGCCCGGGTAAATGAGCGCGTTTCAACGATGCGCTGAAAAGTGCGTATAGCAAGTAAATGATCCATGTGCAGATTCTATACCACTGCATCCGATTGTGCACACAGGTGAAAACAGAAGATGCAAATAACCACATTATCCGGGCGTCATGTATCGCTATCCTGAGCGCATCAACTGACTGCAATGGAGATTTTTATGACTACTTCTGAAAATAAAGATGCCGGACTGCTTGAGCAACGTTACGGCTCTGCACAACAAAAACCGAAAAATATTATCTGGACCCCAGCGGTCGAGACCATTTTGGCTCATAAATCCGTGCGGACCTTTTTACCTGACAACCTGCCCGAGGGGGCCCTGGAGACTATGGTCGCCGCCGCGCAGTCTGCCTCTAACTCTTCGGCGCTGAACCAGTGGAGCGTTGTTGCTGTCTCGGATCCGTCGCTTAAACAGCACATTGCAGACACCGTTGCGCGAACTGTGCCTACGGACCGCATTTCCTGGATTGAGGAAGCACCGATACTGCTTCTCTGGGTGGCAGACCTTTCTCGCGGAGCAGAAATCACCAGGGGGAAGGGAGGCGAGCCGGTAGTACTCGACTATCTTGATTCCTTCCTGATGGCATCAATTGATGCAACGCTTGCGGCTCAAAATGCAGCGATAGCGGCAGAATCTATCGGGCTGGGCATTGTTTATCTTGGCGTGATGCGTAACGCGGCAAAGGAACTGGCAGAAATATTTAATCTTCCTGCACACAGCTTTGTCACTTTCGGGATGGCCGTGGGGTGCCCCGATGCAAGCAGAACCAGCGCCATTCGCCCGCGCCCCGCACAACCTGTGGTATTGCACCATAACAAATATCAACAGGGTCGCTATAAACAGTTCCTGCAGAATTATGAAGTAGTTTGTGAGACTTTTCGCAGCCAGCAGAATATGCGACCAAAGACCTGGCAGGATGCCGTTTATGAATCGGCAACGAGTATGGATTACATGGGCGGGAGAGAAGAGCTAAGAGAAACAGTACAAATGCGCGGGTTCAAACTGAAATAAAAATAAATCATTCGCGAGTACTTGAAGCCATACCGGTAATCATTACGGTCTGGCTATTAACTTATGCTTTTCACTGATAGCGGATCATGGGCTATTTGTCTGTCCGCTTTGTGGCAGAAGCGGACCTGGAGAACAACAGTCTTTGTTGAGCAACGAGGAGCTGGTCAGCATTTCTGCTCATCACTTTCGCAGACCAAACCTTATAAGATCATGAGGGAATAAAGGCTTAATCATTATCTTATCGTTAAAAATAAATAGCTTAGGTGACAGGGCGATGACATCGTAGAGATTATCGACAATGAGTTGTAGATGGGTTCTGAACACGGGCACATTCGCATCATCCGCTACGACAAATACAGTTTCATTGCCTAAGTCGCTCACGTTAAACATCTCATGACTAGGTTCATAATCGCTAAAGTCCATTTCCGACCATTTGAGATCACCGCTATGCCATGGATATTGATGAAAAATATCCATTACCGCACTCAAATCATCCCCTTCCATAACATTAAAATCTGTCTTGAGCAGGTCCCTACATTCCTCAAACAATGTCATGTCCACTCCCTTTAGGCTTTATGGCTATATATTTTTATCATATCCTCCCTGGAGGATTGTTTAAAGGAATTAGGAACGTCCGCTCATCGCTCATAGCAGACCATCCCCCAGCGCCAAAGCTACCAGGTCAGCTATCCCATCACAGGACAGCTGACGGGTTTGTTAATTTAATGAAATACGAACCACACTATCCGGGCCTTTCGTCGTGTTGTCGTCATTAAAGTCCTGCTTCACCGTTACGTATAACGTTTTACCGTCCGGTGATACCAGCAAGCTGTTGGGATGGCTGGAGAACGTCCAGCTGTTTTTCACTGCATAGCTGCCGGCGTCAAGCTGCAGCACTTTCCTGGATTCGCGCTGGCTGATGTAAATTTCGTTGCGCTTAGCATTGAACTTAATCCCCAGCGCATCACCTTCAAGACGTTTGATGACCTTGCCGCTGCGCTCATCAAATACCAGCGTCGTTTTGGCTTTTGAATCATCGGTCACGAACAGGCGCCCGGTGGCCGGGTCTTCTGCCATGTTCAGGAACAAATACGCTTTTTTATCCCCCGGCGTCCAGCGCTGCTCGATTTTATACGTGCCCGGGTTAATCACCAGAATTTCACCGCCTCCGTTGGCGGCATAAATGCGATCGGTCAACGGCGAATAGATAATCCCCGTCACCCATTTTCCGGCATTCTCAATTCGGGCTTTGAGCGTCATGGTGTTGGCATCAACCACGGAGATAAAGCCAGGGTCGGCAACGCCGCCGATGAACAGCTGTCCCTTGTGCAAGAGGATCTCACGTGCGCCAACCGGGTCGCCATCCTTATCTTTGCCTTCAAACATCAGGCGCTGCAGCACCTTGCCGCTTTGGGCGTCCACTTTCGATACCCCGCCATCCAGGGTGTTAGTGGTGTAGTAGACCCTGCCGTCATCGTCCGCCGCCATGCCGAAGTTTTTCAGGTCGGTATGGGTTTCACCTTGCGTGGCAAGCGTTGTGGGATCCAGCTTATAGAGCACCCCGCCGTTGACGTCTTTGAATCCCTGCGCGCTCGCGACATACAGCGCGTTTGCCGTTGAGGAGTAGACCATCTCATACAGGCCGTCGGCGAGCTCACGCTGAGTGAGCGCAGAGGTATCAGACGTAGCGGCAGAAGCCGCTGCGCTCAGGGCTAACGTTGCGGTAAGCAGGCTATAACCCCAAGCTTTTCCCTTCAACCATTCAAATGTGTTCATGCTTTGATCCCGTCTGGCGCGAAACGCGCTGGATTTTTATAAATATACGTTTATTTACATTTAACTTACAAAACGACCTGTGCATAATAAAGCAAATAATTATCATTGCCATTCTTATTTGGGCGAGTGATTTGCATATTACGATTACAACAGACAGGTAACATGATGATTTCAACAGGCAGGGCTTACCGCGCGAAAGCGCACGCAGGGTTAATTCATTCTCCCTTCTCACTTTCACTGCTTGCGCTGGCGATGTCCGCCGTCATGCACCCGGCGCAGGCGGATGAGAATAGCAACGAACAAGAAATGGTCGTCTACGGCAACGGGAATGAAAGCGCCGACTCGCAGCAGGACTACGCGGTAAAAACCACACGCTCAGGCACCAAAATGCTGCTGACGCCACGCGACGTTCCCCAATCAGTAAGCGTTGTGACGCGCCAGCGCATGCTGGATCAGGACCTGCAAACCATCGACCAGGTACTCACTAATGCCACCGGCGTTTCGTCGCAGCAGGTTGATAGCGAGCGTTCCAGCTACTTTTCCCGCGGCTTTGAAATCACCAATTTCGCCTACGATGAGATCCCCACCTCAATGGGCGACGCGTGGAACTTCGGCGACGCGCAGGAAGACACCGCCATTTACGATCGTATCGAGATTGTGCGCGGCGCAAACGGCCTGGTGACCGGCGCTGGCGATCCGGGAGCAACGGTAAACATGGTGCGCAAACGTGCCGACAGCAAAACCTTCCGCGGCAACGTCAGTGCAAGCTACGGAAGCTGGAACCAACAGCGCTATGTGGGCGACATCTCCGCGCCGCTTAACGCCGACGGCAGCCTACGCGGGCGCGTAGTGGCGGGTTATCAGGATCAGGACAGCTGGCTCGACAGATACGGCAAGCGCAAGAAATTCCTCTATGGCGTCATTGAAGGCGATGTAACGGAACGCACGACGGCCTCGCTGGGCTGGGATTATCAGCAAACAAATACCGCCAATCCGACCTGGGGCGGATTACCCAGCCTGTACAGTAACGGCAGCCGCACCCATTACGATCGCAACGTCAATACCTCAGCGAACTGGACGGGTTACGCCGTTGAGTCGCGTAAGGTTTTTGCTAACCTCACCCACGGCTGGGATAACAGCTGGTCGGTTCGGTTTAACGGAACCCACGGCGAGCAAACGTTCAACGATACCCTGCTCTACGTGATGGGCAACCCTGACGCCACCACCGGCGAAGGCGCGTCAGGCTGGGGAAGTAAGGATCGCGGCAAGCGCATCCTGGACTCCTTTGATACTTACGCCAGCGGGCCTGTTGAACTGCTCGGGCGTCAACATCAGCTGATGGCCGGGGCCAGCTATAGCCGGCAGCACAATGCCACCTTCAGCAAGGACGGGCCGATGGACAGCGATCGGATTGGCATCTTCAACAACAGCTGGGACGGCAGCGTGGCCGAGCCGGAGTGGAGCGACTGGTATCAAAATGCGGATGATATCGTGCGGCAAAAATCGGCGTACACGGCGGCACGCCTGTCGCTGGCGGATCCGTTGTCGCTGATCGTTGGCGCACGTTATACCCAGTACAGCTCAGACGGCAGCAGCGGCGATATGCGAAAATACAACACCACGCCTTACGGCGGGCTGGTGTATGACATCAACGACAGTCTTTCCGCTTACGCCTGCTATACCTCAATTTTCGCCCCGCAAACCAAACGCACGAAAGAGGGCGCATGGCTCTCTCCCGTCACCGGTAAAAACTATGAAACCGGCCTGAAGGCCGACTGGATGGACGGTCGCCTGACGACTAACGTTGCACTATTCCGCATCGAACAGGAGAACGCGGGAGAGGCCATCAGCGGGGAGTTCGTTAACGGATCCAGCGAACAGGCCTATCGTGCAACCAAAGGCGCGGTGAGCAAAGGGGCTGAATTTGAGGTTAACGGTGCCGTTACCGACAACCTGCAGCTGACCTTTAGCGCGACCCGCTACGTTGCCCGTGATTCAGACGGCCGCTTCAACAGCTTCGCGCCGCAGACGCAGCTGAAGCTGTTCAGCCGCTATCGCGTCCCGGTGCTCACGGATCTGACCGTAGGCGGTGGCGTGAACTGGCAGAATCGGGTGTACAAAGATGTCACCGGTCCGGATGGCGAGACGCAGCGCCTCTACCAGGGCAGCTATCCGCTCGTCGATTTGTTCGCGCAGTATCAGCTGACCAAACAGCTGGCGGTGCAGGCAAATGTCCGTAACCTGTTCGACCGCGAATACTACGCCTATCTTGATGACTCCGCCGTCTATGGCGAACCGCGTAGCGTTTCGGTGAGCATGAATTACACGTTCTGATGCATCCTGCGTATCGTTATCTCAGCCATCTACAGTCCCGAAATGCGCTTCGGCTCCCCCGGTCCGAACGGCTTTGCGATTATCGGGCGCACCATTGCCGACGGTGCCATGA
>CAMKZP010000166.1 GCA_946477805.1 uncultured Enterobacter sp. | reverse complement strand
GGGCTCGGAGATGTGTATAAGAGACAGTCCTGAGACTGGTCGCGCATTTCGCGCAGATCCGCCTGGCGGAACAGCGCGTTGCCGTCAGCGCCCAGCTTGCCGTCGAGGCAGATCAGGTCGCCCTGCTTGGTGATAACCAGCGGGTTGATTTCGATCAGCGCCAGATCGCGCTCCAGGAAGATGGTCGCCAGACCCATGAAGATCTTGGTGAACTGCTGAACCAGCTTGCCTTCCAGACCCAGCTTGAACGCCAGCTCGCGTCCCTGGTAAGGCATTGGGCCTGCCAGCGGATCGATTGCCACTTTGTGGATCAGGTGCGGGGTCTCTTCCGCCACTTTCTCGATTTCCACGCCGCCTTCGGTGGACGCCATGAACACCACGCGACGGGAGCTGCGGTCAACTACCGCGCCCAGGTATAATTCTTTCGCGATATCGGTCGCCGCTTCCACCAGGATCTGGTTTACGGGCTGGCCGTTTGCATCTGTTTGATAGGTCACCAGACGCTTGCCGAGCCAATGTTCAGCAAACGCACGAATCTCTTCTTTGCTCTTAACAACCTTCACACCGCCCGCTTTACCACGGCCACCAGCGTGAACCTGACACTTAACTACCCAAGGGCCGGAACCGATTTTAGATGCGGCTTCTTCTGCTTCACGTGGGGTAGTACAGGCATAACCCACCGGAGCCGGTAAGCCATACCGGGCAAACAGCTGTTTGGCCTGATATTCATGTAAGTTCATGTGTTCTATCCATCCTTCAGGTAATCGTTAGGTATTGCTTTTGTAGGCCCGGCAGGCAACGCGCCGCCGGGCAAGACTGCGAAAACTAGACGTCCAGCAGCAGACGCGTTGGGTCTTCCAGCAGCTCTTTGATGGCTACCAGGAAGCCCACGGACTCGCGGCCGTCGATCAGACGGTGGTCGTAGGAGAGCGCCAGGTACATCATCGGCAGGATCTCCACTTTACCGTCTACCGCCATAGGGCGATCTTTGATGGCGTGCATGCCGAGGATCGCGCTCTGCGGCGGGTTGATGATTGGGGTAGACATCAGCGAGCCGAATACGCCGCCGTTGGTAATGGTGAAGTTACCGCCGGTCAGGTCGTCTACGGTCAGCTTGCCGTCGCGGCCTTTCACCGCCAGCTCTTTGATTTTTTTCTCGATGTCGGCCATGCCGAGGGTGTCCACATCACGCAGAACTGGCGTAACCAGGCCGCGCGGGGTCGAAACCGCCATGCTGACGTCGAAATAGTTGTGGTAAACCACGTCATCGCCGTCGATGGACGCGTTCACTTCCGGGTAGCGCTTCAGCGCTTCAACCACCGCCTTCACGTAGAAGGACATAAAGCCCAGACGGATACCGTGACGTTTTTCAAAGGCGTCACCGTACTGCTTGCGCAGGTCCATGATGGGCTTCATGTTCACTTCGTTGAAAGTGGTCAGCATCGCGGTAGAATTTTTCGCTTCCAGCAGACGCTCGGCCACGCGCTTGCGCAGGCGGGTCATCGGGACGCGTTTTTCGCTACGCGCGCCAAGCTGAGGCGCTGGCGCTGCTGCAGGCGCTTTGGCTTCCGCTTTCGCCTCAGACGGTGCTTTTGCCAGATGCTTATCAATGTCTTCACGGGTCAGACGGCCACCCACGCCGGTGCCTTTGATGGCTGCCGGGTCGAGGCTGTGCTCGGCCAGCAGGCGACGGATCGCCGGGCTCAGCGCATCGTTAGACTGCTCTTCCAGAGAGGCCTGCTGGCGCTGCGCTGGCGTTGACGCTTTCTCTTCAGACTTCGCGCTGGACTCTTTGCCCGCGCTGTTGCCTTCACGCAGGCGGCCCAGGATCTGGCGAGAGGTGACGGTCGTGCCTTCGTCTTCGAGGACCGCATCCAGAATGCCATCCGCTGAAGCCGGTACTTCCAGTACCACTTTGTCAGTTTCGATTTCTACCAGCACTTCATCGCGCTTAACGGCATCGCCCGGTTTTTTGTGCCAGGTGGCGACGGTCGCATCTGCTACGGACTCAGGCAGGTCGGGAACAAGAATATCTACGCTACTCATTATGTATCCTTTAATTAATCGACGTTCAGCGCGTCATTGACCAGATCTTGTTGCTGCTTCTGGTGAACGGACATATACCCTACCGCCGGAGAGGCGGAGGCCGGGCGACCTGCATAGCGCAGGGCAGACCCAAATGGAATCACTTCACGGAAATGATGCTGGCTGCAGTACCATGCGCCCTGGTTAAGCGGCTCTTCCTGGCACCAGACAAAATCATGTACGTGAGCATACTGTTTCAGGACGTCCTGCATCGCCTGATGCGGGAACGGATAAAGCTGCTCGATGCGCACGATGGCGACATCCTTCTGAACGTTCTTACGGCGCTGTTCCAGCAGGTCGTAATAAACCTTACCAGAACACATTACGACACGCTTAACGCCTTTCGGATCCAGCTCGTCAATTTCGCCGATGGCCGGCAGGAAGGTGCCGTTCGCCAGTTCATCCAGGCTGGACACCGCAAGCGGATGGCGCAGCAGGGATTTCGGCGACATGACCACCAGCGGACGGCGCATACCGCGCAGCGCCTGACGACGCAGCATGTGGTAGACCTGAGCCGGGGTAGACGGCACGCAAACCTGCATGTTCTGCTCGGCGCAGAGCTGCAGATAACGCTCCAGACGCGCGGAGGAGTGCTCCGGACCCTGCCCTTCATAGCCGTGCGGCAGCAGCATCACCAGGCCACACATGCGGCCCCACTTCTGCTCGCCGGAGGAGATGAACTGGTCGATAACCACCTGCGCACCGTTGGCGAAGTCGCCGAACTGCGCTTCCCAGATGGTCAGGGTGCGCGGTTCCGCCGTGGCGTAACCGTATTCAAAGGCCAGTACCGCTTCTTCAGACAGCACGGAGTCCCAGACCTTGAACTGGCCCTGACCGTTGTGCACGTGCTGCAGCGGGGTGTAAGTGGAACCGTTGGTCTGGTTGTGAACCACCGCGTGACGGTGGAAGAAGGTGCCGCGGCCCGCATCTTCACCGGACAGACGAACCGGAATGCCTTCGTCAACCAGCGTGGCGTAGGCCAGCGTTTCCGCGCCGCCCCAGTCAAACAGCTTCTCACCTGCGGCCATGGCCTGGCGGTCACCGTAGATTTTCGCGACGCGAGACTGCATCTCGATGGCGTCAGGCACGGTGCTGATGCGCTTGGCCAGCTCCTGCAGACGCTTCATCTCGACCTTGTTCGGGTAGCTCTCGTCCCAGTCGTGGTTGAGGTACGGCGACCAGGTAAAGGAGTGCATATTCATTGGGCGCAGCTCTTTCACTACGCATTCACCCGCATCCAGCGCGTCGCGGTAGAGGTTGACTAGCTCGGTCGCATCTTCCAGCGTCGCCACTTTTTCGCCTTCCAGCTTGTCAGCATAGATTTTGCGCGGCGTCGGGTGTTTTTTGATTTTCTGGTACATCAGCGGCTGGGTTGCACTTGGCTCATCCGCTTCGTTGTGGCCGTGACGGCGGTAGCAGAACAGGTCGATCAGCACGTCGCGTTTGAAGGTATTGCGGTAGTCCAGCGCCAGGCGGGTCACGAAAGCAACCGCTTCCGGATCGTCCGCGTTAACGTGGAAGATTGGCGCCTGCACCATCTTGCCGATATCGGTGCAGTACGGCGTCGAGCGCGCATCCAGCGGGTTCGAGGTCGTAAAGCCCACCTGGTTGTTGATAACGATGCGAACGGTACCGCCCACTTCGTAACCGCGCGCCTTCGACATGTTCAGGGTTTCCTGAACCACGCCCTGGCCGGTAATCGCCGCATCGCCGTGAATGGTGATCGGCAGAACTTTGTTGCTGCTCGGCTCGTCCAGACGATCCAGACGCGCGCGCACGGAGCCGATAACCACCGGGCTCACGATTTCCAGGTGCGACGGGTTAAACGCCAGCGCCAGGTGAACCTGACCGCCCTCGGTTTCGATATCCGACGAGAAGCCCATGTGGTACTTCACGTCACCGGTGCCGAGGTGTTCTTTATGTTTGCCCGCGAATTCGTCGAACAGATCCTGCGGTTTTTTACCCAGCACGTTGACCAGCACGTTCAGACGACCGCGGTGCGCCATGCCCAGCACCACTTCACGGGTGCCGCTCTTGCCAGCGTGACGGATCAGCTCTTTCAGCATAGGTACCAGCGCATCGCCGCCTTCCAGCGAGAAGCGTTTTGCACCCGGGAATTTCGCGCCGAGATAGCGCTCAAGGCCCTCTGCGGCGGTCAGTTCGCCCAGGAAGCGTTTTTTCTCTTCGCTTGAGAAGGTCGCGTGGCCCGCCACAGATTCGATACGCTGCTGGATCCAGCGTTTCTCTTCGGTGGAGGTAATGTGCATATATTCCGCGCCGATGGAGCCGCAATAGGTCTGCTTGAGCGCATCAATCAGTTCGCCCAGCTTCATCGTGTCTTTGCCGATGGCAAAGGAGCCTACGTTAAAGGTGTCCTGGAAATCGGCCTCGGTCAGATCGTGATAGGCCGGATCAAGATCCGCCACACGTTCCTGCTGCCACAGTCCCAGCGGATCGAGATTCGCATGCTGGTGACCACGGAAGCGATAAGCGTTGATAAGCTGCAGGACTTTAACCTGCTTCGCATTGGTGTCAGGGTCGGAAATCGCAGAAGAGTAACGTGAGGCATCCTTCGCCAGACGACGGAAATAATCACGTGTTTTGGAATGGAATTGATCCGGTTTGACCCCTGTGCCAGGCAACTGCTGGAACATGGAACGCCAGTTTGCGTCCACTGAGTCAGGATCGGTTAAGAAGTCTTCATAGAGCTGTTCAATCCAGCTCTGGTTCGCACCAGAGAGGAAAGAAGAGTCCAGCCAGGCTTTCATTGCGCCGTTCTGCATCGTGATCCCTTAAGCATTTTTATGCTTACTTTCGCCGTAGAAACTACCACGTACACCGCGTGTACGTGCCGGGGTTCACCTGCGAGCTCTTTTCATTTGGCCCGCGAAGGAACCTTTAGAAACTGTCTGAAGGGTTTCCCCTCACCCGACCCTCTCCCAAAGGGAGAGGGGGAAGGTCGTCGGCAGTTTTTAAAGATTTCCTGCAATCTATCCCTTCTCCCTTTTGGGGAGAGGGTTAGGGTGAGGGGAACAGCGCTCCCCTCTTCTTACTTACGCACTGCGCTGCAGCAGCATCGACTTAATATGGCCGATGGCGCGCGTCGGGTTCAGCCCCTTAGGACACACACTGACGCAGTTCATGATGCTATGGCAGCGGAATACGCTGAAAGCGTCACTCAGCCCTTCCAGACGGTTATCGGTTTCGGTGTCGCGGCTATCGATCAGGAAGCGATAGGCAGCCAGCAGACCGGCCGGGCCGATGAACTTGTCAGGGTTCCACCAGAACGACGGACACGACGTTGAACAACATGCGCAGAGAATACACTCGTACAGCCCGTCGAGTTTTTCACGCTGCTCAGGAGACTGTAAGTGCTCGCGAGCGGGTGGATTTTGCCCATTATTCAATAAGTAAGGCTTAATCTTCTCATATTGTGCATAGAATTGCCCCATGTCTACCACCAAATCACGCACGACCGGCAGGCCTGGCAGAGGACGGATAACAATTTTCTGACCGGGACGCTGCAACGCTGAAATTGGCGTGATGCAGGCCAGGCCATTTTTGCCGTTCATGTTCACGCCGTCGGAGCCGCAGACCCCTTCACGACAGGAGCGGCGGAACGACAGCGTCGGGTCCTTCTCTTTCAGCTGCATCAAGGCATCCAGCAGCATCATGTCACGGCCTTCTTCCGCTTCCAGGGTGTAATCCTGCATGTGCGGAGCGTCGTCTACATCCGGGTTATAACGATAAACTGAGAATTCGAGTTTCATTGTCCTGTCTCCGCATTAATAAGTACGAATCTTCGGCGGGAACGCCGGACGCAGTTTCGGTTCCATATTGACGCTGCGACGCGTCATGGTTTCCGACTCTGGCAGATACAGGGAATGGCACAGCCAGTTTTCGTCATCACGATCCGGGAAGTCGAAGCGGCTATGCGCGCCACGGCTCTCGGTCCGGAAGTTTGCCGACACCGCGGTGGCGTAGGCGGTTTCCATCAGGTTATCCAGCTCCAGACACTCGACGCGCTGGGTGTTGAACTCGCTGGAGGTATCGTCCAGACGGGCATTTTTCAGACGCTCGCGGATCGCCTTCAGCTGCTCAAGCCCTTTGGCCATCGCGTCACCTTCGCGGAACACCGAGAAGTTGTGCTGCATACATTCCTGCAGCGCTTTACGGATTTCCACAGGATCTTCGCCGTTACGGTTGCCGTTCCAGCGGTTAAGACGTTCGAGGGAAGCGTCGATTTCAGCGTCGGTCGCGTCCAGCAGGTCGCCCTGCTCGGCAATGGATTCCTGCAGATGCAGACCCACCGCGCGGCCAAACACGACCAGGTCCAGCAGCGAGTTGCCGCCCAGACGGTTTGCACCGTGGACCGATACGCAGGCAATTTCGCCGACGGCGAACAGGCCCGGGATCACCACGTCTTCGCCCTGCGCGTTCACGGTCAGCGCCTGGCCGGTGACTTTGGTCGGAATACCGCCCATCATGTAGTGACAGGTTGGGATAACCGGAATCGGCTCTTTCACCGGGTCAACGTGGGCGAAGGTACGGGACAGCTCAAGGATGCCCGGCAGGCGGGACTCCAGAACCTCTTTACCCAGATGGTCGAGCTTCAGCTTCGCGTGCGGGCCCCACGGGCCGTCACAGCCGCGGCCTTCGCGGATTTCGATCATGATGGATCGCGCCACCACGTCACGACCGGCAAGGTCTTTCGCATTCGGGGCATAACGCTCCATGAAGCGCTCGCCATGCTTGTTCAGCAGATAGCCGCCTTCACCGCGGCAGCCTTCGGTCACCAGAACGCCCGCCCCGGCAATACCGGTTGGGTGGAACTGCCACATCTCCATATCCTGCACCGGCACGCCGGCGCGAATAGCCATCCCGACGCCGTCACCGGTGTTGATGTGCGCGTTGGTGGTGGACTGATAGATACGGCCTGCGCCGCCGGTAGCCAGCACGGTCGCGCGGGCTTTAAAGTAAACCACTTCGCCGGTTTCGATGCACAGCGCGGTACAGCCCACGACGGCGCCGTCGGCATTTTTCACCAGATCCAGCGCGTACCACTCGGAGAAGATAGTGGTGTGGTTTTTCAGGTTCTGCTGATACAGCGTGTGCAGCAGCGCGTGGCCGGTACGGTCAGCCGCGGCCGCGGTACGTGCCGCCTGCTCGCCGCCGAAATCTTTCGACTGGCCGCCAAACGGGCGCTGATAGATGGTGCCATTTTCCAGACGGGAGAACGGCAGGCCCATGTGATCCAGCTCCAGAATCGCTTCCGGGCCGGTCTTACACATATATTCGATGGCGTCCTGGTCACCGATGTAATCGGAACCTTTTACCGTGTCGTACATGTGCCATTCCCAGTTGTCCTCATGGGTATTACCCAGCGCAACGGTGATACCGCCCTGCGCAGAAACAGTGTGGGAACGGGTTGGGAACACTTTAGAGAGCAGCGCACAGGTCTGGCCGCTCTGGGAAATTTGCAGCGCTGCGCGCATACCTGCGCCACCAGCACCAATCACTACAGCATCAAATTCTCTGACTGGCAGTTTCATTACACACCCCACACCACAACGAATCCATAAATAACGTAAACCACCAGGGCAACAACAATAATCAGCTGCAGAGGAAGGCGAATCGCCAGCGGTTTAACGTAATCGGTCAACACCTGCCACATGCCAATCCAGGCATGAATCAGGATGGAGAACAGGGC
>CAMKZP010000165.1 GCA_946477805.1 uncultured Enterobacter sp. | reverse complement strand
CAAATAAACGTTATTATCATTAGATTCTTTCACGTTAATCTTCCCCCAGGTTATAAAAAATTGGGTTATTTTTTTCTCGCGTAATTAAGTTAAGCCAAATTTCATTGCCGGCTTCATTTATTTCTTTTGTTTTTTCGTTAATTATTTGACTTAGCGTCTGGGCATCTATTTCACCTTCGGCCTGCAGGTCGTCCAGCAGATGTACAAAGGCTTCGATTTTTACTGCACGAAATAAGCGGTCTTTTATATGGCGATCGTGCTCTTCCAGCAACATATTACGGGATTTCCCGGTTTGGGAAACACCAATTAATATATCTGGCTCGTAATCGGAGAGCGTTCTTTTTCCCTGAGTGAAATTATCCTTTTTTTCTGCTTCCGTCGAAGGCTGTTCCACAGGCGTAATGTGGTACTTAGCCGGGACAAGATTGTCGGGCAGCATTTTAATTTCCTTTATTTTCAACAGGGTGGGGTTGGTAAAGGCGTGAGATTCGTTGACAATATCATGAGGCAATTTTAAAATCAAAAAAAATGGAGCCTACCCATGAACAGCATTTTTTTCACGGTCATTACATTACTATTACTGACCGCTGGCGTTCTTTTATTGATGCAAGAGTTCAATAAACCGAAAGTGTCGAAAGACCCCAGCGAGCCGCCGCAGCCAGAACTGATGACAAAAGAGGAAGGGGAGGACCATTTCTCGGTATTGATGAACGCCGTGACGCCGGTCTGGTACTGGCGGGTCAACCACGAATATATCGATTTCCTGCATGCGACAATTAAACGTATGAAAATGTCAGAAATTAATGATACGCCGGGGCTATTCGACGCGCAGCGACGCTGTAGCGATCTCAATTCGGCGGTGTACAAATATTATGACAATATCAAAAAGCGCTGCCTTAACGGCGAGAAGGTTTCGTACTCCGATTTAGACGTACTCAACCTGCGTCAGTGTTTTCGTGAATTCAGCCTTGAAGCTTACCCGGAGCTGGTGGTGCTGGTCTGGCCGGAGTATGCGCGTCCGGAGGTAAACCCCGAGGAGGTGTAGGCGTTGTGTTGGTTAGTTGTTGCAAACTGTCAGCGCCGTTGCGATATACTGGGCGCTGGTTTCGTTTGCAGACAGGACTTTATGGAACGCTTCTTTGAAAACGCAATGTACGCTTCTCGCTGGATACTGGCGCCCGTCTATTTTGGCCTCTCCCTGGCATTGGTCGCGCTGACGATTAAGTTCTTCCAGGAAATTTTACACGTTCTGCCCAACATCTTTTCCATCGCCGAAGCGGATTTGATTCTGGTTCTGCTGTCGCTGGTGGATATGACGCTGGTGGGCGGTTTGCTGGTGATGGTGATGTTTTCCGGCTATGAAAACTTTGTTTCCCAGCTTGATATTGCCGGGCACAAAGAGAAGCTCAGCTGGCTCGGCAAAATGGACGCCACGTCGCTGAAAAACAAGGTCGCAGCCTCGATTGTGGCTATTTCGTCTATCCACCTGCTACGCGTGTTCATGGACGCGAAGAACGTCCCGGATAACAAACTGATGTGGTACGTGATTATCCACCTGACGTTCGTGCTGTCGGCGTTTGTGATGGGGTATCTGGATAAGATCAGTAAGAAGTAAGGGCTTACCCCTCACCCTAGCCCTCTCCCCAAAGGGGAGAGGGGACTGTTCGGTGCGGCCTTTCTCCCTTTGCGCAAAAGGGTAGAGGGCATCAGGCCGCACTATTTATCCGAAGACGCCTGCCACAAATTCAGCTCACCGTCCGCCACGTGCTGGTCAATGCGCTTCAGCTCATCGTCCGTAAAGCGCAGATTGTTCAGCGCCTGAACGTTCTCCTCCAGCTGCTCCGGACGGCTCGCGCCAATCAGAACTGACGTCACCCGTTCATCCTTCAGCAGCCAGCTCAGCGCCATCTGCGCCATGGACTGCCCGCGGGCATGGGCCATGTCGTTCAGTAAACGCAGGCTGTTGAGGTTGGCCTCGGTCAACATTTTCTCCGTCAGGCCGCGCACCTTTTTACCTTCGCGCTGCATGCGTGAACCTTCAGGAATGCCGTTCAGGTATTTTCCGGTTAACAGCCCCTGTGCCAGCGGCGTAAAGGCGATACAGCCCGTCCCGTTTGCTTCCAGCGCGTCCAGCAAGCCGGTTTTATCGACCCAGCGGTTGAGGAGATTATAGGAAGGCTGGTGGATCAGCAGCGGGATCTTCCACTCGCGCAGCAGTTCAGCCATCTTTTGGGTGCGCTCCGTGGAGTAGGAGGAGATGCCCACGTACAGCGCTTTACCGCTCTGCACGGCATGGGCCAGCGCGGCGGCCGTCTCTTCCATCGGCGTGTTTTCATCCACGCGGTGGGAATAGAAAATATCAACGTACTCGACGCCCATGCGCTTCAGGCTCTTGTCGAGGCTGGCGAGCAGGTATTTGCGCGAGCCGCCTGAACCATACGGCCCCGGCCACATGTCGTACCCGGCCTTGGTGGAAATAATCAGTTCATCACGATACGCGGCGAAATCGTCGCGCAGCAGGCGGCCAAAGTTATCTTCCGCACTGCCCGGCGGTGGGCCGTAGTTGTTGGCGAGATCGAAATGGGTAATGCCGAGGTCGAAGGCTTTACGCAGCAGCGCGCGCTGGGAATCGAGGGGCTGAACGTGGCCGAAACTGTGCCACAGGCCGAGGGATAGCGCCGGCAGGCGCAGGCCGCTTTTCCCGCAGTATCGGTACTGCATGCTTTCATAGCGGCCGGAGTAAGGGTGCCAGGACATGGTGTCTCCTTTCGTGTCGATGAATTTTCGAAACAGCGTTTTCATTCTATGCTTATCAAATCATAAATTGCGGAGATAAGCGATGACGCGCCTGACAGCCAAAGACTTTCCCCAGCAGTTGCTCGATTACTATGACTATTACGCCCACGGTAAAATCAGCAAACGTGAATTCCTGAACCTGGCGGCGCGCTACGCCGTTGGCGGCGTAACGGCGCTGGCGCTGTTCAATATGCTCAAGCCCAACTATGCCCTGGCCGAACAGGTCAAATTTACCGACCCGGATATCCTCCCGGAATACATCACCTACCCATCGCCAAACGGTCACGGCGAGGTGCGGGGGTATCTGGTGAAGCCCGCTAAAGCAAGCGGAAAAGTGCCCGCCGTGGTGGTAGCGCATGAAAACCGTGGCCTTAATCCCTACATTGAAGACGTGGCGCGCCGCGTGGCTAAAGCCGGGTATATTGCCCTGGCGCCAGACGGTTTAAGCTCGGTGGGCGGTTATCCGGGAAATGATGAAGAGGGGAAAGTGCTGCAGCAAAAAGTCGACCCGACAAAGCTGATGAACGATTTCTTTGCCGCCGTCGAGTTTATGAAAAAACACCCAGACGCCACCGGAAAGGTGGGGATCACCGGTTTCTGCTACGGGGGCGGCGTGTCGAATGCGGCGGCGGTGGCCTACCCGGAGCTGGACTGCGCCGTGCCGTTTTATGGCCGTCAGCCCCCCGCCGCCGATGTGCCGAAAATAAACGCTCCCTTACTGCTTCACTACGCTGAGCTCGATAAAAATATTAACGAGGGCTGGGCTACCTATGAAGCAGCGCTTAAATTGAATAATAAGATTTACGAAGCCTATATCTATCCTGGCGTAAACCACGGATTTCACAACGATTCTACCCCAAGATACGACGAGCCTGCCGCAGCCCTGGCCTGGCAGCGAACGTTAAGCTGGTTTGAAAAGTACCTGAGTTGAGCCCAAAACGGCCTCCCGACCCGGGCATAAAAGGTTAGATTTTCTGCAGCATCTGCCGATAACGAGGGTAGTACTCGCCTCTGGGCGAATTCACCCTCACGGCAAGGAATACTCTATGCAGATGCTTCGTAATTTCACGATCCGTTTCGTCATGCTGACGATACTGGGGATCTTTTGTTTAATGTGGGCAGGAGTGGGTCTGTACAGCACCTGGTCACTGTCTCGTGTTTCGGAGGGCAACGAGGTTGACCGGCAGCTGGTCAGGCAGATGACGGTGCTCAGCCAGGGGAACGATCAATACTTCCGCTTTGTAACGCGCCTGAGCCGCGCCATGGAAACCAAAGCCGCAGGCGGCACGCCGGACCTCGCCTCTGCCCAGCAGGCGCTGGATAATATGAGCAAGAAGCTGGCCGAAATGAAGGCTATCTCGCCGGGCCCAATAGATGAACAGGTCTCTGCTCAGGTGATTAGCACCTGGCAGGCGCTGCTCGATCGGGGCGTTACGCCGCAGATGCAGCAGGCGAAACTCGAGTCGCTGGACGGTTATCGCCAGCAGGCCAATAACGTCACGCCGCCGCTGAGCCGCGCGTTCGGGGCGGCGGCTGAAAGTTTTAACAACGCCGCCGCGCAGGCGCTCGACAGCACCCGCGTGGTGGTCGACGGCCTCACCAGCATGACCCGCACGGTCATCATCACCGCCACGCTGATTGGCCTGCTGATCCTGATTTTCACCGACCGCTACCTGGTGGCGATGCTGGTGAAACCGCTGGATCGCATCCGTCAACAGTTCCGCCAGATTGCCCAGGGCGACCTCAGCCAGCCGATTGAACCCTTTGGCCGCAACTGCGTGGGGCAGCTGGTGCCGCTTCTGAGCGCCATGCAGGACAGCCTGCGTGACGCGGTCAGCACCATCCGGTCCGGCAGCGAAAATATCTGGCGCGGCGCAACGGAGATCTCAAGCGGAAACAACGATCTCTCTTCGCGCACAGAAGAGCAGGCAGCGGCGCTGGAGGAGACGGCGGCCAGCATGGAGCAGCTCACGGCGACCGTTAAGCTGAACGCCGAGAGCGCGCGTCAGGCCAGCGAGCTGGCGGATGTTGCCTCTACCACAGCCAGCCGCGGCGGTTCGCTGGTGGACGACGTGGTGACCACCATGAGCGGCATTTCCGACAGCTCGAAGAAGATTGCCGAGATCACAACCGTTATCAACAGCATCGCCTTCCAGACCAATATCCTGGCGCTTAACGCCGCGGTGGAGGCCGCGCGCGCGGGCGAACAGGGCCGCGGCTTTGCCGTAGTCGCGGGGGAGGTGCGCAACCTGGCGAGCCGAAGCGCCAATGCTGCGAAAGAGATTGAAAGCCTGATTGCGGATTCCGTTTCACGCGTCGAGCAGGGGGCGCAGCTGGTGAACGACACCGGGACCACCATGGAAGCGATTCTGCGCGACGTCACCGAAGTGACCACCATCATGAAGCAAATCGCCTCCGCCTCGGAGGAGCAGAGTAAGGGCATTTCTCAGGTGGGTATCGCCATTACACAGATGGACGGCGTGACCCAGCAGAACGCCTCGCTGGTGGAGCAGGTCTCCGCAGCGGCTTCCGCGCTGGAACGCCAGACGGAAGACCTGCAGCGTTCGGTGCAAAAGTTCCGCCTGACGGCCTAAGGCTAGCGGATCTGGCCGCAGGCCGTGGCCGGATCCGCTATCGCCCCGGCGGTAAATCGCTCTGAATAACCTGTGTCACCTGCGAGACCAGGCCAATCTTCACGTCGCTCGCGCGCTTCAGCTTGCTTTTATCAATCAGCAAAAGCGACTGGCTGGCGCGGTTTAGCAGCTGCGCTTTAAAGGCCGCGTTGTGCTCTACCGGGTCCCACATCACGCCGTGCTCATCAACCCCCTCGCAGGAGAAAATAAACAGATCGATCTCCAGCCCTTTAAGCAGCGTAACCAGCGCCGGGTTCACGTAGCAGCGATATTTTCGCTCCAGCGTGCCGCCGGAACAGATAAGCCTGATGCGCTCGCGCCTGGCCATCTCATGGCATATCGGCAGGCTGTTGGTGAACACGGTGAGTTCGATATCCGGCAGCTGGCGAGCCAGATGAAAACAGGTGGAGCTGGCATCAAGCGCCAGCGTCATTCCTTCGCTGAGCCAGTCCAGCGCGTGACGGGCTAAATCGGCTTTATCGGCATAATGGCTCTTCAGGCGCGCGCCGAACGGTTCCCCGCCGTCGCGGCTGTCTGCCTGAATCAAGCGCGCCCGGCCGTGCTGACGCAGGATTTTGCCCTGCTGCTGCAGCCCGTTGAGATCGCGGCGGATGGTCTCTTTGCTGACGGCGAGCGTTTGGGCAAGCATTTCGGTCGTCAGCCAGTCGCAGCCGCTCAGCAGTTCAACGATATGCTGCTGACGGGCCTGCTTCATGCGTCGGTTCCCGTGCGGGAAACGGAAAGAAGCGTGCTGCCAATGGCCACACCGTTTTTCCCGGTGTGTTTGATCTGGTACATAGACCTGTCGGCTCGCCGCAGCGCGTTCACAAAATCATCCTGCATCTCCACCTCGTCAATGCCTATCGACGCCCCGACGCGCGCCTCGCCGTTATCCAGATCGAACGGCGTTAAGGCTGCCCGCAAACAGCCGTGCGCCGTGCTGTTCACCAGCAGGCTGGTGAGCGGGAAGGGCAGCAGCAGGACGAACTCATCTCCGCCGAGCCTGCCCACGACCGTGCCTTCCGGGCTGCTCCCGCGCAGGCGCTGGCTGAGCTGGATCAACAGCTCATCGCCGCTGCGGTGGCCGAAGGTATCGTTGACGGTTTTAAAGTCGTCGAGATCGATAAACGCCACGCACAGGGGGCCCGCCGCTTTCAGCTGCTCGAAATGGGTGATCAGGGCGTGGCGGTTGGCAAGCCCGGTGAGCGGGTCGTGGTTGGCGAGCTGCGCGAGCTGCTCCTCGTACTGCTTCTCTTTGGTCATGTCGATGTGGGTGCCGGTAACCCGGAGGGGGTTGCCCTCGGCGTCCCACTCGGTCACCCGTCCACGATCCAGTACCCAGGTGACGGTGCCGTTCTTATGCTGCATGCGGTGCAGCGCTTCATAGAAGGGGGTTTTGCCGTGCAGGTGATCGTAAAACGCGTCCAGCACCTGCTGCCTGTCGTCCGGGTGAAGGTGTTCACGCCAGACGTCGAACCGGGCGCTCAGCTCTTTTGGCTGATAGCCAAGCATCGAGCCCCAGCGTCGGTTGTAAATGATCAGTTTTCCCGTTGCCACGTCAAGCTGCCACAGGCACAAGCCGGTACCGTCAAGCGCGGCGCTGAGCTTGCTGCGGGCGTCACGCGCCAGCCTGACAAGCCGGGCGTTGTGCTTTTTCAGATTCTGGATCTGCTGTTTAAGCGCCTGTTCTGACATGCAAGGATTCTTCGGGAAATAAGAATGATTCTTGCCAGTTTATTCGGCAATGTAAATATGATGTTGAAAAAAGAGGGGGATTTGCGTTAAGGAGCGGGGCCGCCCTTTCCGCCGTTAAGCGGTGCCTTAATCTTCCTACCCACAAAGCACACCGCGACGCCTATATCCTATCGCTGTATAATAAATTACATAACGAATATGTGAGGATATTATGAAACAGCGCTTTTGCCAGGCAGTCGCGTTTAGCGTACTGATTTTACTTCCGTTAACGTCTCAGGCATCCCGGCAGATAACCGACCAGATTGGCCGCACCGTTACCCTTCCTGATGAAGTCGACCGCGTGGTGGTACTACAGCACCAGACCCTGAATTTGCTGGTGCAGATGAACGCGACGGACAAGATCGTGGGCGTGATGGCGAACTGGAAGCAGCAGCTCGGCGACGGTTATTCACGCCTGGCACCGGAGCTGAACCAGAAAGCCGCGCTGGGGGATCTTACCCACGTTGACCTGGAAAAGCTGGTGGCGCTCAAGCCGCAGGTGGTGTTCGTAACGAATTACGCGCCGCAGGCGATGATTGACAGCATCAGCAGCCTCGGCGTTCCCGTCGTCGCAATTTCCCTGCGCCATGATGCCGCGGGTGAAAAAGCCAAACTGAACCCAACGCTGGCCGATGAGGAAAAGGCGTACGATCGGG
>CAMKZP010000164.1 GCA_946477805.1 uncultured Enterobacter sp. | reverse complement strand
CGGTCGTGATATGGGCACCGTAGTGTTTCCTGATGCACCGGTAAAAATTTTCCTCGACGCCTCATCGGAAGAACGTGCTCAACGCCGCATGCTTCAGTTGCAGGAAAAGGGGTTTAGTGTTAACTTTGATCGCCTTTTATCCGAGATAAAAGAGCGCGATGACCGCGATCGTAACCGCGCCGTCGCCCCACTTGTTCCTGCAGAAGATGCATTAGTTCTGGATTCAACCAGTTTAACTATTGAGCAAGTGATTGAAAAAGCGCTACAATATGCGCGCCAGAAACTGGCACTCGCGTAATCGCGACCGATTTAGCAGTACCCCCGCTGCAACGGACTGACGGCGGGTATGTGAAACAACCCCATCCGGCACGGAGCCAGGTGGACGTTAATATTAACCTGAAGATTAAACATGACTGAATCTTTTGCTCAACTATTTGAAGAATCCTTAAAAACAATCGAAACCCGTCCGGGTTCCATCGTTCGTGGTGTTGTTGTTGCTATCGACAAAGACGTAGTACTGGTTGACGCCGGTCTGAAATCTGAGTCCGCCATTCCGGCAGAGCAGTTCAAAAACGCCCAAGGCGAGCTGGAAATCCAGGTTGGTGACGAAGTTGACGTTGCTCTGGATGCAGTAGAAGACGGCTTCGGTGAAACCCTGCTGTCCCGTGAGAAAGCTAAGCGTCACGAAGCATGGATCACGCTGGAAAAAGCTTACGAAGAAGCTGAAACTGTGGTCGGTGTTATCAACGGCAAAGTTAAAGGCGGCTTCACTGTTGAGCTGAATGGTATTCGTGCGTTCCTGCCAGGTTCACTGGTAGACGTTCGTCCAGTCCGTGACACCCTGCACCTCGAAGGCAAAGAGCTTGAGTTTAAAGTAATCAAGCTGGACCAGAAGCGTAACAACGTTGTTGTATCCCGTCGTGCCGTTATCGAATCCGAAAACAGCGCAGAACGCGATCAGCTGCTGGAAAACCTGCAGGAAGGCATGGAAGTCAAAGGTATCGTTAAGAACCTCACTGACTACGGCGCATTCGTTGATCTGGGCGGCGTTGATGGCCTGCTGCACATCACCGACATGGCGTGGAAACGCGTTAAGCACCCAAGCGAAATCGTGAACGTTGGCGACGAAATCACTGTTAAAGTGCTGAAGTTCGACCGCGAACGTACTCGTGTATCCCTCGGCCTGAAACAGCTGGGCGAAGATCCATGGGTAGCTATCGCTAAGCGTTACCCAGAAGGTACTAAACTGACGGGTCGCGTAACTAACCTGACCGACTACGGCTGCTTCGTTGAAATCGAAGAAGGCGTTGAAGGCCTGGTGCACGTTTCCGAAATGGACTGGACCAACAAAAACATCCACCCATCCAAAGTTGTTAACGTTGGTGATGTAGTGGAAGTGATGGTTCTGGATATCGACGAAGAACGTCGTCGTATCTCCCTGGGCCTGAAACAGTGCAAAAACAACCCATGGCAGCAGTTCGCGGAAACCCACAACAAGGGCGACCGTGTTGAAGGTAAAATCAAGTCTATCACTGACTTCGGTATCTTCATCGGCCTGGACGGCGGCATCGATGGCCTGGTTCACCTGTCTGACATCTCCTGGAACGTTGCAGGCGAAGAAGCAGTACGTGAATACAAAAAAGGCGACGAAATCGCTGCAGTTGTTCTGCAGGTTGACGCAGAGCGTGAGCGTATCTCCCTGGGCGTTAAGCAGCTCGCAGAAGATCCGTTCAACAACTGGGTTGCACTGAACAAGAAAGGCGCAATCGTAAACGGTAAAGTGACTGCAGTTGACGCTAAAGGCGCAACCGTAGAGCTGGCTGACGGCGTTGAAGGTTACCTGCGCGCTTCCGAAGCTTCACGTGACCGCGTTGAAGATGCCACTCTGGTTCTGAGCGTTGGCGACGACGTTGAAGCTAAGTTCACCGGCGTTGACCGTAAGAACCGTGCAATCAGCCTGTCTGTTCGTGCTAAAGACGAAGCTGATGAGAAAGATGCAATCGCAACTGTTAACAAACAGGAAGATGCAAACTTCTCTAACAACGCAATGGCTGAAGCTTTCAAAGCAGCTAAAGGCGAGTAATATCAAGTTCTCACTGTCCTTTGAGCTGTAACGCATTTACAGGGATAAGGATGAGGAGCAGACTTGACAGATTGCAGGATTCATCCTGTAATCAATAACAAAGGGCGGCTACGGCCGCCCTTGTTTAATGAGCTGTTCAGCTAATTGGTTTGAAAGGAACCGGAGGAATCATGACCAAGTCAGAATTGATTGAAAGACTTGCCAGTCAGCAGCCGCATGTCCCGGCAAAGGCCGTGGAAGATGCTGTTAAAGAGATGCTGGAGCATATGGCCACCACTCTTGCCCAGGGCGAGCGCATTGAAATCCGCGGTTTCGGTAGTTTTTCTCTGCACTATCGTGCTCCACGCACCGGGCGTAACCCGAAGACTGGCGACAAAGTTGAGCTGGAAGGCAAGTACGTTCCGCACTTTAAGCCGGGTAAAGAACTGCGCGATCGCGCCAATATTTACGGTAACTGAGTTTAGCCATCAGGGTTAAACTGGGTTTAAAAGAAAGCACCTTCGGGTGCTTTTTTTGTATGTCTCTCTCGTGTTTCTGAACGCGCGTCGCAGTTCCTATCTGCCTTTTCTGCAAACCGTTAAAAACGTTGCAGCGCCCGCCGTAACGCTCGCTTTTCCTGCCTGATCTTGCGTCGCCCTCCCAGCATACTGCCCTGAACAGGGAGGTAAAAATGGGCATACCCGTCATCAGTATTTGCGCCATTCTGGGGATTGTTCCGCTTTATGGGTTACCTGCGCTGCCGGGGCTGCAGAGCGTGTGGATAATCATGTTCGTCGGGACAGCCTTCGCCATGCAACAGAGCAAACTGGCGTTGTTCACCGGCACGACGCTGCTCTTTTTTTGCTGGGGGATGCTGGCGGCGCAGGAGAGCGTGTGGCCGATGAATAACCTGACGGCGGGGCCACTGCAGGCGGAAGTGGCGATCGCCGCTACCGACGGTGCAACAGTGCATCAGGGATACATCGTCAGGCTTAACGGAAAGCGCTGGCATGCGGCAACGGGCATCACGCTGTACGGTAATTATCTGCCGCAAAAAGCCTGCGCAGGCCAGCGCTGGGCCATGACGCTGCGCCTCAGGGCGGTGCACGACGAGTTAAACGACGGCGGTTATGATGCTCAGCAAAATGCATTTGCCCGGCATCAAACGCTGAGCGGGCGGTTTACGCAGGCTGAGGTCATTGATGAACGCTGCAGCCTGCGCGCGCGGTACCTGACGTCACTGCAGGCTTCGCTCTCTTCATTCAAGTGGGCACCGGTGATGCTCGGGCTGGGGATGGGGGAGCGCCTGAACGTGTCGCGTGACATAAAAAACCTGATGCGTGAAACTGGCACACTGCATCTGATGGCGATTTCAGGTCTGCACATCGCGCTGGCGGCATCCGTGGTTTGGCTACTGGTGAGAGGGATCCAGTTTTTCTTACCGTGCCGCTGGATCCGCTGGCAAACGCCCCTGCTGGCAGGCCTTCTGTCTGCCGCATTTTACGCGTGGCTGACGGGGCTCCAGCCGCCGGCACTGCGCACTATTGTTTCACTCACGGTAGTGGCTGCGCTAAAAATGAGCGGCCGCCAGTGGTCACCCTGGCAGGTATGGTCAACCTGCGTGGCGGCAATTCTGGCTATCGATCCGCTGGCCGTGCTGTCGCAAAGCCTCGCCCTGTCGGCGTTTGCGGTGGCAGCACTGATTTTCTGGTATCAATGGCTGCCTCTCCCACGCTGGGGCGGGATGCGCAGGTGGCGCCCGCTGGCTACTCTTTTCTATTTGCAGGTGGGAATGCTGCTTTTGTTGCTACCGCTGCAGGTGCTGATATTCCACGGCTTCACGCTTTCCTCACTGGCGGCAAATCTGTTTGCCGTACCTTTGGTGACGTTTATTTCCGTTCCGTTAATTCTGCTCGGCATGCTGCTACACCTTTTCCCCGTGGCCACGCTGGAACACGCCGTCTGGTTTGCAGCAGATAAGTCTCTCTCAGGGCTGTTCTGGCTGCTGACGCGCCTGCCGGACGGTTGGCAGGATGTTGACGAGCGGTGGCAATACATGACGCTGCTGCCCTGGCTTGCCATTATCGGCTGGCGGTTCCGGGCGTGGAAAACCGTTCCTGCCGTTTGCCTGACTGGGAGTATCATGCTGGCATTCCCTTTATGGAAAACGGTAAAAGCGGACGGCTGGACGCTGCATATGCTGGACGTCGGGCAGGGGCTGGCCATGGTGATTGAACGCCGGGGAAGGGCGGTGTTATACGATACCGGGCTCGCCTGGCCGGGTGGGGATAGCGCACAGCAGCTGATCGTTCCCTGGCTGCGCTGGCATCATCTGAGGCCTGAAGGGGTGATACTGAGCCATGAACATCTCGACCATGCGGGCGGTCTGCCCACGCTGCAAAAAACGTGGCCCGCAATGTGGGTAAGAAGCCCGCTGCGCTGGGCTGGACACCTTCCCTGCTTTCGCGGACAGCGCTGGCAGTGGCAGGGCTTAACCTTTACCGTACACTGGCCGCGTGAAGAGGATAGCGCCAAAGGGAATAATCGCTCGTGCGTGGTTAAAATCGACGACGGCGAGCAGAGCGTGTTGTTAACGGGAGATATAGAAGCGCAGGCGGAACAGGCAATGCTCAGCCACCACTGGCGCTACCTTAGGTCTACACTGATTCAGGTACCGCACCACGGCAGTAATACCTCTTCATCCCTGCCGCTGGTGCAGCGTGCTGAAGGGAAAATAGCGCTGGCTTCGGCAGCCCGCTATAACGCCTGGCGGTTTCCGTCAGCGAAGGTTGTCAGACGTTACCAAAAGGAGGGTTATTTCTGGCTAGATACTCCTCAGTCCGGGCAAATTTCGGTGACGTTTTCGCAACATAACAGACACATCCTCCGCTTACGCGACCACTATTTACCGCGTTGGTATCATCAGTGGTTTGGCGCGCCCGTAGATAACGGGTAGAATATGCGGCTATTTCAACAAATGCTGGTTTTTTGAATGCATAACGACAAAGATCTCTCCACGTGGCAAACGTTCCGCCGACTCTGGCCGATGATTGCACCCTTTAAAGCAGGCTTGATCGTGGCGGGCGTAGCGTTAATCCTCAACGCAGCCAGCGATACTTTTATGTTATCGCTCCTCAAACCGTTACTGGACGACGGTTTTGGTAAAACGGATCGCTCAGTGTTGCTATGGATGCCTCTGGTGGTTATCGGACTGATGATCTTACGCGGCATCACCAGCTATATTTCCAGCTACTGTATCTCCTGGGTATCCGGGAAAGTGGTAATGACCATGCGCCGGCGGCTCTTCAGCCACATGATGGGCATGCCGGTCGCGTTCTTCGACAAGCAGTCTACCGGCACGCTGCTGTCACGTATTACGTATGATTCAGAGCAGGTGGCGTCATCCTCTTCCAGCGCGCTGATTACCGTTGTGCGAGAAGGCGCATCGATCATCGGCCTGTTTATCATGATGTTCTATTACAGCTGGCAGCTGTCAATCATCCTGATCGTTCTGGCGCCGATTGTGTCTATCGCGATTCGCGTAGTGTCCAAACGTTTCCGCAATATCAGTAAGAATATGCAGAACACGATGGGGCAGGTGACCACCAGCGCCGAGCAGATGCTGAAAGGCCACAAAGAAGTGCTGATTTTTGGTGGTCAGGACGTTGAAACGAAACGCTTTGACAAGGTCAGCAACAAGATGCGCCTGCAGGGGATGAAAATGGTGTCGGCCTCGTCCATCTCCGATCCGATCATCCAGCTGATTGCCTCTCTGGCGCTGGCATTTGTTCTCTACGCCGCGAGCTTCCCGAGCGTGATGGAAACCCTGACGGCCGGTACAATCACCGTGGTCTTCTCGTCCATGATTGCCCTGATGCGCCCGCTGAAATCCCTGACTAACGTTAACGCCCAGTTCCAGCGCGGGATGGCAGCATGCCAGACGCTGTTCAGCATCCTCGATTCCGAGCAGGAAAAAGACGAAGGCAAGCGCGTTATTGAGCGTGCAAAAGGTGACGTTGAGTTCCGTAACGTGACCTTTACCTATCCTGGCCGTGAAACGCCAGCGCTGCGTAACATCAGCCTGGATATTCCGGCAGGTAAAACGGTTGCGCTGGTCGGTCGCTCCGGTTCGGGTAAATCAACCATTGCCAGCCTGATTACCCGCTTCTACGACATCGACGAAGGTGAAATCCTGCTGGACGGCCACGATCTGCGGGACTATACCCTCCAGTCGCTGCGTAACCAGGTCGCACTGGTATCGCAGAACGTGCACCTGTTTAACGACACGGTCGCGAACAACATTGCGTACGCGCGTACCGAAGAGTACAGCCGCGAGCAGATTGAGAACGCGGCGCGTATGGCCTACGCCATGGACTTTATCAACAAGATGGATAATGGCCTGGATACGGTCATTGGTGAAAACGGGGTGCTGCTTTCTGGCGGACAGCGTCAGCGCATCGCTATTGCCCGCGCGCTGCTACGCGATAGCCCGATCCTGATCCTTGATGAAGCAACGTCCGCGCTGGATACCGAGTCTGAACGCGCTATCCAGTCGGCGCTGGATGAGCTGCAAAAGAACCGCACGTCGCTGGTGATTGCACACCGTCTGTCGACTATCGAACAGGCTGACGAAATTGTTGTGGTTGAAGATGGCGTCATCGTTGAGCGCGGCAGCCACGCCGATCTGCTGGCGCATCGCGGTGTATACGCGCAGCTTCACAAGATGCAGTTCGGCCAACAATGATCGCCCGCATCTGGTCGGGTGAATCCCCTCTGTGGCGCCTGCTTTTGCCGCTCTCCTGGCTGTATGGCCTCGTGAGCGGCATGATTCGCCTGCTTTACCGTCTGGGCCTGAAGCGCGCCTGGCGTGCGCCGGTGCCGGTTGTGGTGGTGGGTAATCTGACCGCGGGCGGCAACGGCAAAACGCCGGTGGTGATCTGGCTGGTCGAGCAGCTGCAGAGGCGCGGCATCCGCCCGGGTGTCGTCTCGCGCGGCTACGGCGGCAAAGCGGCGCACTATCCGCTCCTGCTGACGCCTGAAACGACAACGGCCGAAGCCGGTGATGAGCCGGTATTGATTTATCAGCGAACCGGCGCACCGGTTGCCGTCTCTCCCGTTCGCAGTGATGCCGTGAAGGCACTTCTTGCGGAGCAGGCGGTAGACATCATCATCACCGATGATGGCCTGCAGCATTACGCTCTGGCGCGTGATAAAGAGATTGTGGTTATTGACGGTGTGCGTCGTTTTGGCAACGGCTGGTGGTTGCCCGCCGGGCCAATGCGCGAGCGCGCCTCTCGTCTGAAGCGCGTGGACGCCGTGATTGTTAACGGCGGTGTCGCAAAGCAGGGCGAAATCCCGATGCGTTTGCATCCGGGAATGGCGGTCAATTTGCTGACCGGAAAGCGTATGGCGGTTGCGCAGCTGCCCGCGCTGGTAGCGATGGCGGGGATTGGTCATCCGCCGCGCTTCTTCGCGACGCTTGAGCAGTGCGGCGCCCGGCTTGAAAAGTGCGTTCCGCTTGCCGATCACCAGGCGCTGGTTGCGGAGCAGGTCGATGCGCTGTCCGCACCCGGGCAGACCCTGATCATGACAGAAAAAGACGCGGTGAAATGCCGTGCCTTTGCGAAAGAAAACTGGTGGTACCTGCCGGTTGACGCTGAGCTCAGCGGTGAGCAGCCGGAACATTTGCTCAAGGAACTGATCGCGCTGACGCACTAACAGCATACGCGGTTCTGGAGGCGCTTTGACTCACAGGAAAACGC
>CAMKZP010000163.1 GCA_946477805.1 uncultured Enterobacter sp. | reverse complement strand
GTTGAAATTCCTGCCATTACGCTTATCTCCGCCTCGCAAACCGGCAACGCCCGCCGCGTGGCGGAAGCGCTGCGTGACGACCTGCTCGCCGCTAAGCTGAACGTGAACCTGGTGAACGCCGGGGATTATAAATTCAAACAAATCGCGTCAGAAAAACTGCTGGTGGTTGTGGCCTCAACGCAGGGGGAAGGTGAACCCGCCGAAGAAGCGGTGGCGCTGCACAAGTTCCTGTTCTCGAAAAAAGCCCCCAAACTGGAGGGAACCGCTTTTGCCGTGTTCGGCCTGGGCGATACCTCGTATGAATTCTTCTGCCAGTCCGGTAAAGACTTCGACAGCAAGCTGGCGGAGCTGGGCGCCGAGCGCTTGCTGGACCGCGTGGACGCGGATGTTGAATACCAGGCCGCCGCCGCCGAATGGCGCGCACGCATTGTGGAGGTGCTGAAAGCCCGCGTGCCGAAAGAGACGTCTGCGCAGGCTGCCGTCACCGCGACGGGCACCGTTAATGAAATCCACACCAGCCCTTACACCAAAGAGGCACCGCTGACGGCAAGCCTGGCGGTGAACCAGAAAATTACCGGCCGCGATTCGGAAAAAGACGTGCGCCACATTGAAATCGATCTCGGTGACTCCGGCCTGCGCTATCAGCCGGGCGATGCGCTTGGCGTCTGGTATCAGAACGATCCGGCGCTGGTGAAAGAGCTGGTTGAGCTGCTGTGGCTGAAGGGCGACGAGCCCGTCAGCGTGGAAGGCAAAACGCTGCCGCTCTCAGACGCGCTGCAGTGGCACTTCGAGCTGACGGTGAATACCGCCAATATCGTCGAAAACTATGCCACCCTGACCCGCAGCGAGTCCCTGCTGCCGCTGGTGGGCGACAAAGCCAAGCTGCAGCATTATGCCGCTAACACCCCGATTGTCGACATGGTGCGTTTCTCACCGGCTCAGCTGGATGCCGACGCGCTGATTGGCCTGCTGCGCCCGCTGACGCCGCGCCTCTACTCCATCGCCTCTTCGCAGGCGGAAGTGGAGAGTGAAGTGCACGTTACCGTCGGCGTAGTGCGTTACGACATCGAAGGCCGCGCGCGGGCGGGCGGGGCGTCAAGCTACCTGGCTGACCGCGTGGAAGAAGAGGGCGAGGTGCGCGTCTTTATCGAGCACAACGACAACTTCCGCCTGCCGGCCAACCCGGAAACGCCGGTGATTATGATAGGCCCAGGCACCGGCATTGCGCCGTTCCGCGCCTTCATGCAGCAGCGTGCAGCCGATGAAGCGCCGGGCAAAAACTGGCTGTTCTTCGGCAACCCGCACTTTACCGAAGATTTCCTCTACCAGGTTGAGTGGCAGCGCTACGTCAAAGAGGGCGTGCTCTCGCGCATCGATCTGGCGTGGTCGCGCGATCAAAAAGAAAAAGTCTACGTACAGGACAAACTGCGCGAACAGGGCGCGGAGCTGTGGCGCTGGATCAACGACGGTGCCCATATTTATGTCTGCGGCGACGCCAATCGCATGGCGAAAGACGTCGAGCAGGCTTTACTGGAAGTGATTGCCGAATTCGGCGGTATGGATGCCGAAACGGCGGACGAATTTTTAAGTGAGCTGCGCGTTGAGCGCCGTTATCAGCGAGATGTCTACTAATGAGCGAAAAACATCCTGGCCCACTGGTGGTCGAAGGCAAACTGACGGATGCCGAGCGCATGAAGGTAGAGAGCAACTACCTGCGCGGCACCATTGCCGAAGATTTGAATGACGGCCTGACCGGCGGCTTCAAAGGCGATAACTTCCTGCTGATCCGTTTCCACGGCATGTATCAGCAGGACGACCGCGATATCCGCGCCGAGCGTGCCGAGCAGAAGCTGGAGCCGCGTCACGCGATGCTGCTGCGCTGCCGCCTGCCGGGGGGGATCATCACCACCAAACAGTGGCAGGCGATCGACAAGTTCGCCCATGACAACACGATTTATGGCAGCATCCGTCTGACCAACCGTCAGACCTTCCAGTTCCACGGCATTCTGAAGAAGAACGTGAAGCCGGTTCACCAGATGCTGCACTCCGTTGGCCTGGACGCGCTGGCGACCGCCAACGACATGAACCGTAACGTGCTGTGCACCTCGAACCCGTACGAGTCCGAGCTGCACGCCGAAGCCTACGAGTGGGCGAAAAAGATCTCAGAGCACCTGCTGCCGCGCACCCGCGCCTACGCGGAGATCTGGCTCGATCAGGAAAAGGTCGCGACCACGGATGAAGAGCCGATCCTCGGCCAGACCTACCTGCCGCGTAAGTTCAAAACCACGGTGGTGATCCCGCCGCAAAACGATATTGACCTGCACGCTAACGACATGAACTTTGTGGCTATTGCGGAAAACGGCAGGCTGGTGGGCTTTAACCTGCTGGTGGGGGGCGGCCTGTCCATCGAGCACGGGAACAAGAAAACCTATGCCCGCACCGCGAGCGAGTTCGGCTACCTGCCGCTGGAGCACACGCTGGCCGTGGCGGAAGCGGTGGTAACGACCCAGCGCGACTGGGGGAACCGTACCGACCGTAAAAACGCGAAAACCAAATACACCCTGGAGCGCGTCGGCGTCGAGACGTTCAAAGAGGAAGTGGAGCGTCGCGCGGGGATCAAATTCGAACCGATCCGTCCTTACGAATTCACCGGCCGCGGCGATCGCATCGGCTGGGTCAAGGGCATCGACAATAAATGGCACCTGACGCTGTTTATCGAAAACGGCCGCATTCTGGATTATCCGGGCCGTCCGCTGAAAACGGGCCTGCTGGAAATTGCTAAGATCCATAAGGGCGAGTTCCGCATCACCGCCAACCAGAACCTGATCGTTGCCGGCGTGCCTGACGGCCAGAAGGCGAAGATTGAGAAGCTGGCGCGCGACCACGGGCTGATGAACGCGGTCAAACCGCAGCGCGAAAACTCGATGGCCTGCGTGTCGTTCCCGACCTGTCCGCTGGCGATGGCGGAAGCAGAACGTTTCCTGCCGTCGTTCACCGATAAGGTGGAAGCGATTCTGGAGAAACACGGCGTGCCTGATGAGCACATCGTCATGCGCGTAACCGGCTGCCCGAACGGCTGCGGCCGCGCGATGCTGGCCGAGCTGGGCCTGGTGGGTAAAGCGCCGGGGCGCTACAACGTGCATCTGGGCGGTAACCGCAGCGGAACGCGTATTCCGCGGATGTACCGCGAAAATATCACGGAGCCGGAAATTCTCGATTCCGTGGACGAGCTTGTCGGGCGCTGGGCGAAAGAGCGCGAAGCGGGTGAAGGCTTCGGCGACTTTACGGTGCGTGCGGGCATCATTCGCCCGGTGCTCGATCCCGCAAGGGATTTCTGGGAGTAACCCAACCTTTGCCCGGCGGCACTTCGCTTACCGGGCAAAACAGGCTAACGAGGTTCTTATGTCCGTATTCGATCTAAACGCCCTTAACGAACTGCCAAAAGTGGATCGCATTCTGGCGCTGGCAGAAACCAACGCCCATCTGGAAAAGCTGGATGCCGAAGGGCGCGTAGCGTGGGCGCTGGAAAACCTGCCGGGAGACTATGTGCTCTCGTCGAGCTTTGGCATTCAGGCGGCGGTCAGCCTGCATCTGGTGAATCAAGTCCGCCCGGACATTCCGGTGATCCTCACCGATACCGGCTACCTTTTCCCGGAAACCTACCAGTTTATCGATGAACTGACGGACACGCTCAGGCTGAACCTGAAAGTCTACCGCGCGGAGCAGAGCGCGGCCTGGCAGGAGGCGCGCTACGGCAAGCTGTGGGAGCAGGGCGTTGAGGGCATTGAGAAGTACAATGAGATCAACAAAGTCGAGCCGATGAACCGGGCGCTGAAAGAGCTGAACGCGCAGACCTGGTTTGCCGGCCTGCGCCGCGAGCAGTCCGGCAGCCGGGCTACCTTACCGGTGCTGGCGGTTCAGCGCGGCGTCTTTAAAGTGCTGCCGATTATCGACTGGGATAACCGCACGGTGTACCAGTACCTGCAAAAACACGGGCTGAAGTACCATCCGCTGTGGGATCAGGGCTATCTGTCGGTGGGCGATACCCACACCACGCGTAAATGGGAGCCGGGAATGGCGGAAGAAGAGACGCGGTTCTTCGGGCTGAAGCGCGAGTGCGGGCTGCACGAAGGGTGATCCCTTCTCCCCCTCTCCCCTTGGGGAGAGGGGGTAATTGCCGCGCTAGGCTTTCCCCGCTTTCGCCAGCTCCTTCACCAGCGGCAGCATCACCTTCACAACGTCACGGCTGCGGTGTTCAATCCGCTGCGGCAGCGAGCTGTCAATGTGCTGCTGATTGTCCAGCCTCACGTCATGCCAGCTGGTACCGTCCGGGAAGGCTTTCGATTTGGCACGCTGCTGATAGCCGTCTTTCTTGCCAAGGCCCCAGTTAGTCGCTTCGACGTACAGCACAGGTATGCCTGCTTTATCAAAGACTTCCCCGTCGTTGCAGCAGCCTGTTCCTTTGGGATAATCCGGGTTGCCGCCAGGGTTTGTGGTGGCATATACCCCGTGGCTGCGCGCAATGGCCAGCGCCCGGTCGCGCGTGAGTTTACGTACGCTGCTCGGCGTGCGCTGTCCGCTGTTGAAATAAAGCTTATCGCCGACGATTAAATTATCGAGATTAATCACCAGCAGCGTATTTTTCTTCTCTTCATTACTCATGCGCTTAAGGAGATTCTCAGCGCCGAGTTTTCCCTCTTCTTCTCCGCTGGTCGCAATAAAGCGGATGCCGTACTGCGTCGGAATATTTTTCATTCGCTCAGCCAGCTCAAGCATTACGCCGACACCCGCTGCGTTATCGTCCATACCCTGCAGGGTCAGCCCGCCGAGGTTATTATCGGTATCGGCATCGCTCATCGGGGCGAAGGTGTCCAGATGCGCCATAATCACGATCTGCTCGGCCGCTTTGCCTTCGTGCGCGGCGATAACCGTACTGCCGGTCACGTTGTGCCAGTTTTTCGTTTTATTGCGCGTGGTATAGATGTAGCGGCTGTGAAACGAGCGGATATTGCTCTGGTAGCCCATATCGGCAAACTGCTGGCGAACATAGTCTGCGGAGAGCATCTCCGCAGGCGTGCCGGTCATGCGGCCCGGAAAGACCGTGGCAATATGCCTCGCCTGCATAGAGGCGATTTCACCATAAGGGGGAGTTTTTGCATGAGCCGGAAGAATAAAGCAAACGCCGAGCGCCAGGGCAGCAATACGGTGGCGCGTTGCGGAAAACATAGTGAGTCCTTAAAAACAGAGCAAAAAATTAACCCGCTTAGTATGAAACTGTGATCGTACAGACACAATTTGAATTGCGCTTAAATGCCCGAAATGTCGCGGGTTAAGCACTTTTTGATATTTGCTTTTCCAGGGCGTTATTCCATTGAGTAACTACTCATTCCAATTCGTAATTTCATTCGCTCTAAGCCGCCCCCTATAGTCCCCCTATTGCTGGTTGTGAATGAGTTGTTGCCCGTGGACTATTTGCCCTTATTTGCTGCGATTAAAGACAGGCCCGTGCTGGTAGTAGGCACGGGAGAGATTGCCGATCGCAAAATCGCGTTTCTGCATCGTGCGGGGGCGCAGGTACGGGTGGTCGAAGGCGCTGATTTTGACGAATCGCAGATCGACAGCGTGGTGCTGGTGATTGCCGCAACCGAAAACCGCGAGCTCAACCGCCGGGTTTCTGACGCGGCGCAGGCTCGCCACCGTCTGGTGAACGTGGTGGATGACCAGCCGCTATGCTCGTTTATCTTCCCGTCGATTGTTGACCGCTCCCCGCTGCTGGTCGCCATCTCCTCCGGAGGAACCGCACCGGTGCTGGCGCGCGTGCTGCGCGAAAAAATCGAAGCATTGCTGCCGACAAGCCTTGGGCGCATGGCGGAGAAAGCCAGCTACTGGCGAAACCACCTGAAAACCCGCCTGACCAGCGTGACGGAGCGCCGTCGCTTCTGGGAGCGGGTGTTCCGCGGCCGTTTTGCCAGCCTGATGCACGCCGGTAACGAGACGGCGGCGCAGAAAATTCTCGAAGACGAGCTGGATAACCCCGGCAGCAGCGGCGGGGAAATTATCCTGGTCGGCGCCGGGCCGGGCGATGCCGGGCTGTTGACCCTGCGCGGCCTGCAGGTGCTGCAGGATGCGGACGTGGTGTTCTACGACCATCTCGTCACCGACGGCGTGCGCGAGCTTATCCGTCGCGACGCGGAGCAAATCTGCGTGGGCAAACGCGCGGGCGAACACTCCGTGCCCCAGCATGACACTAATCAGATGCTGATTGCCGCCGCAAAAGCGGGCAAAACCGTGGTGCGCCTCAAGGGGGGCGATCCGTTCATCTTTGGCCGCGGCGGTGAAGAGCTGCAGGCCGCAGCCGAAGCGGGCGTGCCGTTCCAGGTGGTGCCGGGCATCACGGCTGCGTCGGCGGTGACGGCCTACGCCGGTATTCCGCTCACCCATCGCGATTACGCCCAGAGCGTGACCTTCGTGACCGGCCACTACAAGGCAGACAGCGCGCCGTTCGACTGGACTCATCTCGCCCAGAGCCGACAAACGCTGGCGATTTACATGGGCACGATGAAGGCCGCAGATATCAGCGAGCAGCTTATTCGACACGGTCGCGAGGCGACGACGCCCGTCGCCGTGATCTCTCGCGGAACGCGCGTCGATCAGCTGGTGGCTATCGGCACGCTTGACGATCTTGCAAACCTGGCGAAAGAGGCCCCCATGCCCGCACTGATCGTGGTGGGTGAGGTGGTGCAGCTGCACGATACGCTCGCCTGGTTTCAACACACAACCGACGCAGAAGGCTTTGGTTCTTCTGTCGTAAATTTGGCTTAAGGAACGGTTATGGACCAAAAACGACTGACTCACCTGCGGCAGCTGGAAGCGGAAAGCATCCATATTATCCGCGAAGTGGCTGCTGAATTTTCAAACCCGGTGATGATGTACTCCATCGGTAAAGACTCTAGCGTGATGCTGCACCTGGCGCGGAAAGCGTTTTATCCGGGCACGCTGCCGTTCCCGCTGCTGCACGTGGATACGGGCTGGAAGTTTCGCGAAATGTACGAATTCCGCGACCGTACCGCCAAAGCCTACGGCTGCGAGCTGCTGGTGCATAAAAACCCGGAAGGGGTGGCGATGGGGATCAATCCGTTCGTCCACGGCAGCGCCAAGCACACCGACATCATGAAAACCGAAGGGCTGAAGCAGGCGCTGAACAAGTACGGTTTTGATGCGGCCTTCGGCGGCGCGCGCCGCGATGAAGAGAAATCCCGCGCGAAAGAGCGTATCTACTCCTTCCGCGACCGCTTCCACCGCTGGGACCCGAAAAATCAGCGCCCGGAGCTGTGGCACAACTACAACGGCCAGATTAACAAAGGCGAAAGCATTCGCGTTTTCCCGCTCTCCAACTGGACCGAACTGGATATCTGGCAGTATATCTACCTGGAAAACATTGAAATCGTTCCGCTGTACCTGGCCGCCGAGCGGCCGGTTCTGGAGCGCGACGGCATGCTGATGATGATCGACGACGATCGCATCGACCTGCAGCCGGGTGAGGTCATCAAAAAACAGATGGTCCGTTTCCGTACCCTCGGCTGCTGGCCGCTGACCGGCGCGGTGGAGTCGAGCGCGCAAACGCTGCCGGAGATCATTGAAGAGATGCTGGTGTCGACAACCAGCGAGCGACAGGGCCGCATGATCGACCGCGACCAGGCAGGCTCCATGGAGCTGAAGAAACGCCAGGGTTATTTCTAAGGAGCCGCCATGAATACCACTATTGCTCAACAAATCGCTGATGAAGGCGGCGTAGAAGCCTACCTGCACGCGCAGCAGCACAAGAGCCTGCTGCG
>CAMKZP010000162.1 GCA_946477805.1 uncultured Enterobacter sp. | reverse complement strand
GGCGCGCCCACGCTTTCGGGTAGTGCTCGCCCGGCGCCCAGCCTTCCGGGAACCCGCCCATGCCGGTGCGGGTGGCGAAGACGTTGGCCAGCGGTGAACGCACCGGCGGCTGGGCGCTCCAGTAGAGGCGGTATTTGAAATCGAGCTCATCGCCCGCCTGCACCGCCTGCTCCGGCTGCCAGAAGCAGACCACGTTATCGAGCGTTTCACCGGTCGTCGGGATCTCCATCAGCCCGACGGACCCTTTACCCCAGCTGTTGCGCGGCTCAACCCACAGGCTTGGGCGCTTGTTATACCAGCCCATGATGTCCTGATAGTGAGAGAAATCGCGGTCAAGCTGCAGCAGGCCAAAGCCTTTCGGGTTCTTATCCATAAAGGCGTTGAACTGCAGCTTCTGCGGGTTGTTCAGCGGACGGCAAACCCACTCGCCGTTGCCGCGCCACATGGCCAGACGGTCGGAGTCATGAATTTGCGGATGAATCGTGTCGCACATGCGGCGCTCGTTGTTGCCGCAGCTAAACATGCTGGTCATCGGCGCGATGCCCAGCTGCTTGATGTCTTTACGCGCGTAGAGGTGGTTTTCAACGTCCATAATCACCTGGCTCTTTTCGCAGTGGATCACGAACTTATAGGCGCCGGTGATGCTCGGGCTGTCCAGCAGGGTGTAAACCGTGAAGGTGGTGTCGCCGGGCTTAACGGTTTCGAACCAGAAGGCGGTGAAATCCGGAAACTCTTCCGGCGTATCGGTAAAGGTATCCACCGCCAGGCCACGGGCGGAAAGGCCGTACTGGTAGGTATCATCAACCGCGCGGAAGTAGCTCGCGCCGAGGAAAGAGACGATATCACGGCGCGCCAGCTCGGGCGCCTTAAAGGCGCGGAAGCCCGCAAACCCCAGGTCGCTTTGCCCTTCCAGCTGTTTGGTATCAACGCCCGTTTCACCGTAGCTAAACAGCTCAGGGCGGAAGTGGATCTCACGCGCCAGAGACGTGGACCGATCCAGCGAGAACATCCGCACGCGGCGACGGAAACCCATTCCCATGTGGAAGAACTGCACGTCCAGCTGGCGGCCTTCAATGTTGTTCCACAGCGACTGCTTCTCATCGTAACGAATGGCGTTATAGGCCTGCGGCGTCATGGTCGCCAGCGTTTCCGGCAGCGGACGCGGCGCACCGCCCCACGGGGTTTTCGCCATATCTCGGGCCATGGACTGCAGCACGGAGAAGTCAAAACGACGGCTCTGTCCGTCAGCAATGTCAGAGTCAGCGGCGTATGCCGCTTTGGAAAACAGTGAAGCAAGGCCAGAAGTGCCGCTCAGGGCAGCCACGGCCAGCGAGCCTTGTAGAAAACGTCTGCGATTCATGCCTGAGAAAACGTCCTTATGGTCGTGTGAATGAGTTTCGCACCCGGCGAAACGGCGGCAGGAAAGAACGCACAGCCTAAACAAAAACGGTTAAGAATCCAATTGTTGGCCGGTGAATATATGCACAAAGTGAGAAATATTTTCTGTCGACCAGAACGGCCTGAAAGGGGTGTAAAAAACAGTAAATACACAAAATCATTCATGCTGGATCAAGGCGGCAAGTCTGAGAATCCCCAGGAGCTTACTGAAGTAAGTGACTGGGGTGAACAGACGTAGCCAACGCAGAGGCAGCTTGAAGGATGAAGTGTATTAAAAGCGCCCCGTCACGACATCAGCAGACGGGGCTAAACGAGGCGGTTATTTTACGCTGACATCGATACCCGGAAAGTACTTATCAGCGAGTTTGGCGATCGTGCCGTCGGCACGCACTTTATCAATTGCGGCGTTAAGCTGCTTTTGGGTGGCCTCATCCCCCTTGCGCAGCCCGAAACCGATACCGCTGCCGAGGATGGTGTCGTCAGACACCGGTTTGCCGATGAAGCCAAAACCTTTACCCTGCGGCTTGCTCAGGAAACCTGCCTGCCCGGCCGCGGACATCACCAGCGAGGCGTCGATACGGCCATTCAGCAAATCCCCCCACGCCATATTCTGATCTTTATAAGACACCACGGTGACACCGTGCTTTTCCCAGTGCTCTTTGGCATAGGTTTCCTGAATAGAGCCCTGCAGCACGCCGATGGTTTTCCCCTTCAGCCCTTCGGCCGTGGTGTCTACCGCCGTGCCCGCCTTGCCCACCAGTTGGGACGGAATGCGGTAAATCGGCTGGGTAAAATCAATGCTTTTGCGGCGCTGCTCGGTAATGTTCATCGCCGAGTTAATGGCATCAAATTTCTTCGCGATCAGGCCCGGGATCAGGGCATCAAACGAGGTTTCAACCCAGGTACATTTCAGCGCCGCCGCTTTGCAGATAGCGTTGCCCAGCTCAACGTCAAACCCTTCCAGTTCGCCAGAGGCATTACGGCTTTCAAACGGCGGATATTCCGCCTCAAGGCCGTAACGTAACTCGGTGGCGGCGAAGGAGGAAAACGTACACAGCAATCCCATGCCGACAATTAACGCGCGTAATTTCATCTCATACTCCTCAGAGCCTAATGGGATAGGCTCAGCGTGGTTTGACCCGACACAGGGCCTGAGCACCTGCCCGTAACGTTGCCTCATCTTTGGCAAAAGAGAGGCGAATCAGCTTATTGTCCGTGCCGTCGGCATAAAACGCCGATAGCGGAATGGTGGCAACGCCGCACTCGACGATCAGCCGTTTCACCATCTCGCTGTCGCTCTCGTCGCTGAAGCGGCTGTAATCCGCCAGCAGGAAGAACGAGCCCGCGCTGGGCAGCAGCGTAAACGGCGAGTCCGCCAGCAGGCTTTGCAGCAGGTCCCGCTTGCGCTGATAGAACGGCGCCAGCGAGAGCCAGGTCTGCGGGTCTGCCATGTGTTCAGCAAACGCGTGCTGCATCGGGGTATCGGCAGAAAACATCAAAAATTGATGCACCTTGCAAATTTCCTCCATCAGCATCGCGGGCGCAACACAGTAACCCACGCGCCAGCCGGTCACGTGATAGGTTTTTCCGAAAGAAGAGATAATGACGCTCCGCTCCGCCAGCTGCGGATGCGTGGCCATGCCGTGGTGCGGCTCGCCGTCGAAAACCACGTGTTCATACACTTCGTCAGACAAAATAATGATATCGGTGTTGCGCGTCAGCGCCGCCAGCTGCTGCAGGTCGTGCGCAGAGAATACCTGGCCGCTCGGGTTATGCGGCGTATTGACGATAATCATGCGCGTTTTCGGGGTGATTGCCGCGCGAACCTCATCCCAGTTAACGGCGAAGTCAGGCACGGTCAGCTTAATCGCCACCGGCGTTGCCCCCTGCAGGCGCACGATCGGCGCGTAGCTGTCAAACGACGGCTCGAAGTAGATGACCTCATCCCCCGGATGCACCAGCCCGCTGATGGCGGAATAGAGCCCTTCGCTGGCGCTGGCGGTGATGAGCACTTCGCTGCCGGGGTCATACTGCGTGCCGTAAAGGGCGGCAATTTTCTCCGCAATGCGCGCTTTCAGCGGCTGCAGGCCGGTCATCGCCGCGTACTGATTATGCCCTTCCTCCATCGCGCGGGTGACGCCAGCGACCAGTCTGGGATCGCAGGCGAAATTGGGCGCCCCCTGGGAAAGGTTGATGGCGTTATGCCGGGCAGAAAGCTGGCCGATAACGGTAAAGATGGTGGTGCCAACGTCGGGTAATTTCGAACGGGTTTGTACCGGCGTTTTCAACGTCATCGTCTGTCCTTTTTCATGGAGAATGCATAACTATTCAAACAACATCTCCGTTGCCGGGACAATCGAATTGTTGTCATAATAGCCATGAAAAAAACGCATAGCTGAGGTGTTTGATGTCGCGCCGTTCATTCCCGCTCAATTCCGTTGACGCCTTTTTGGTGACCGCGCGTCATCTCAACCTCACGCATGCCGCCGGAGAGCTGTGCCTTACGCAGGGGGCGGTGAGCCGCAAAATTGCCTCGCTGGAAGCGTGGTTTGGCTTTCCGCTGTTTGAACGCCACGCGCGCGGCCTGCGCCTTTCCCCCCAGGGAAGCGCCCTGCTTCCCGAGCTGCAGTCCGCTTTTGCACACCTGCTGACGGTGGCCGACCGCGCCCGGGGGCATCACACCGTCATCCGCCTGAAGGCCCCCACCTGTGCCATGCGCTGGCTGGTGCCGCGCCTGCTGCAGGTAGAGCGTGAGCAGCCGGACCTGCAGATAGCGCTGACCACCACCACCGACCACAACGTCAATTTCAAAACCGAGTCTTACGATGCCGCCATCGTGTTTGGCACCCACATGAGCGCGGGGGATCTGCTGTTTGAGGAGGCGCTCACGCCGGTCGTCAGCCCCCTGCGGGCGGGCGCTGCGCTGGAGTCGCTGACGTTCCTCCACCCGACGCGCGACAAAACGGACTGGTCCCTGTGGCTAACGCAGCAGGCGCTCCCGGCGCACGCTATGCTTAAAAATCAACACTTCGACACCATGGATCTGGCGATTACCGCCGCCATTCAGGGGCTGGGCGTCGCCATCGCCGATGAAACGCTGGTGGAGGAAGATATCCGCGCCGGACGGCTGGCGCGGCCCTATGAGACGAGCATAAAAACCGGCGCGAGCTACCGGCTGGTACTGCGCGAATCGCCGGGGGCGGGAAACGGGCTCGCGGCGTTTCGCGCGTGTCTGCTCAGTCGAGGCTGACGTGGTGTTTCATTACCCGCTTAAAGAGGCTCATGCGGGCGCGCATAAAGCGGTTTTCAAGCCTGAATCCTGCATGTTTATTCACGCCAATGCGTAACAGCACGTCGCGCCCTTTGCGGCAGGCGGGCCAGCGCGCGGGGCCGGGCAAGCTGTCGCGCGCTCCGGCATCCCTGGCGAAGCTTACCCAGTAGTCGGCCACCTGAGCGGAAAACTGCAGGTCGCGCCCGGTGACATAATTTCGCGACGGCTCGACCTCTCCAAGCGTATCGAAGACATAAGGCACCTCGTTGCCGTGCCAGGCCCCGTTGATGTAGGTTGCGTGCTCCGCCTCTGCGACATAATCAAACCAGTACCGCCAGCACGGTGCGCCCGCGCGCTGCTGCGCCTGCATCACTACGTACCCCATGGTGGTAAAGGCCATGTCCCGGCACACCTGCCTGCCCAGCTCTTCATCACCCTTTACGCCGGGATAAAGCAGCCTGATCAGCCCAAGGCCAAAGCGCCGCTCGCGGCGAAGCTTCTGGATCTCTCCGGCCAGATCGACGCCAAAAACCGCCATCACGCTGGCCTCGTCGCTGTTCGAACCGATCATTACGGGAACGGGGTGCTGGCGGGCGGCGAAGAACACGTCCAGCATCGCTTCCGGCAGAACGCAGTCCCCCACGATGGGGGCTGGCGCGATATTCAGCGGCGCGTCGAGCGGCCAGAAGGCGTCTGGCGGAATGGCCCGAAGCTGGTCGGCCGTGGCGTTCTCGAGCCCAAAGTGGCGGGCGAGCGCTTGCCCTTTCTGCAGCGCCTGCTCCCGCGGGGTGTCCGGGAGGGTGTATCCGCTCTGGATAATCGCTTTGTGAAATAACCCGCCGGCCAGAGGTGAGGCAAGCAGCGAGAGGACGCTGCGCGCGCCCGCGGATTCGCCAAACAGCGTGACGTTGCCGGGATCGCCGCCGAACGCCGCAATATTATCGCGCACCCAGTTCAGGGCCGCGATTTGGTCAAGCAGCGCAAAGTTATGCACCACCCGATCTTCTTCCCCTTCCAGGGCCGGATGGGCGAAAAAGCCGAGGTGGCCCAGGCGGTAGTTGATCGTGACCACCACCGCCTCACGCCTGGCCAGCGCCCTGCCGTTATAGGGCGGAAGCCCGCCCGCGCCGAGGGTAAAACCCCCGCCGTGCAGCCAGACCATCACCGGAAGCGGCGCCGCGCGCGACGCGGGAGACCAGACGTTAAGATAGAGGCAATCCTCAGAGAACGGGCCGGGATCGCCCCCGCCCAGCTCCTGGCAGTATTCGCTGTTTTGCCAGCTGGAGGGGGACAGCGCCGTCGCCTGGCGCACGCCTTCCCAGCCCTCGGGGGGACGCGGCGAACGCCAGCGCCACGCGCCTACCGGCGGTGCCGCATAGGGAATGCCGTACCAGACGTGCACGTCGTCGTCGGTGAAACCAATCAGTGCGCCCTGGCGCGTTTCAACCACAGGGGCGGAGGGATTCTGCATAGCAACCTTCTTTTTCCATCACACCCCTGCAGAGTAACGATTTCAGAGCAAACCGCAACGCTGTTTACTGCGCGCTTCCGCCTCCTGGTACAGGGTAAATTCGTCAAGCACCGGGCTGCCGAGCGCCGTTTCGAAGGCCTCGCGGCTGGCGTTCCCCTGGCTTCGCGCCTGGGTTTCGTTACCGAGATTGGACTGAAAAATCCCCGCCGCGCTGACGGGCAGGAAATCTTCATAGGTGATGGGCTGTGCGACTACCCAGCCGCGCTCGATCAGCGGCTGCGGGTCGTCGCCCGGGCGAAATGCGTGGCGATGCGCTTCGCCCGTCGGCGTCAGGCGGTAGCGGAAATAGGCCAGCTCCTGACGCCGCAGGAACATCTCGCTGTCCGGAAACGCGCTAAACACCTCGCTCAGGTGCAGCTGATGCGTGAGATTGTCTTTTCCCGTTCCCGCCTGGCCCAGCAGGCTATCGTACAGCGCGCGGCCTTTCGGCGTTAGCGCCACCCCGCGCTGTTCAATCTCGCCGAAGCGAGCGGTATGGGTGCCCTTGTCTTCACCGGAAAAAAACACCGGCTCCTCCAGCGCCTTAAAGCTGGTTTGCCGCAGCAGTATGGGCACCTCACGGCGCGGCGGCCCTTCAATCAGCACCTTCGGCTCAATGCCGTATTTCGGCATCAGCTCCTGCACCCTGTCGATGTCCAGCGTTCGCGGGGTGAGATGGTTAATGTGGCAGCCGGGGAAGCAGACCACGTCGGCAATCAGCTTATGCTCTTTGCTCAGCGCCAGGTACGTCTCGCGATCGACCGTGGCGTGGCGGTGCCAGCGAAATGTCTCAAGCGCTTCTTTTACGAACTCGCGCGCCTGCGCCTCGGTAAACTGCCCGGCGGATTCATGCAGGTCGATAAGTTCCAGGCAGCGCGGGGTGAAGATGTTTCGATGCGTGAGGATCTCAGCCGCCCGCTCGCGCAGAGCGGGATGTTCAATCAGCTCCAGGCGCAGCAGCGAGGTAAAAATGCGAAACGGATTACGGCACAGCGCGGCGTCCTCAACCGGGCGAAACGCGGTGGAGTGGACGGGCACCGCCGCCTGGGAGAGATCGTAATAGCTGACCGGGTACATTCCCATGATGGCGAACATGCGGCGCAGCGTTGAAAGCTCCTGCGCGGTGCCGACGCGGATAGCGCCGTGACGCTCTACGTTCAGGCGCGCCAGTTCATCGGCATTCGCCAGCTGTTCATGCAAGAGCGGGTTGTTTTCCAGCACCGCCAGGTTTACGTCCGCCACCAGCTCCAGCAAGGTGCCGTACTGTGGAACTTCCTGCTGGTACATCGCCGACATAGCCTGCGAAAAGTGTTCCCGAATATCATCAGCCGTGATGGTGTTCGCCATGATGTCATGCCTCCAGTGAATAATACCTGGAGTGTAGAGAAGCCCGTTCCTTCCGGCGGGAAGAATTTACGATTTGTGATCCAGGCAGAGGAGCGGTTAAACCCTGCGCGCTGCGGAAAACTGGTTGTAACTCAAATAGATTAGATGTTAAAAATATTTTGCTATCAGGTTATCAGAATTAAACAACTTAACTTGTCATCCGCATCGCTCTGTTTTTAACATCGCCTATGGAAAAAAATGGTCTTTTCAGTCAGCGCATACGCTTGCGCCATTTACATACATTTGTGGCCGTCGCCCAACAGGGAACGCTGGGG
>CAMKZP010000161.1 GCA_946477805.1 uncultured Enterobacter sp. | reverse complement strand
CTGCGAATGAGCCCAACCATCGTGCTCCATAACAGAATTGCCGCCAGTCCAGTGAGCGTTGCTCTCTTTCTGTCCATTGCCTTGCCATCGTTATAAAAATTAAAGGAAAAACTTATAGCATTAATCCGCTGCCCCTCGCGAATTATTCTCATAAGCACCTAACTCCAAAGGATTAATCAAACCCGTCGACGATGACTATTAAGGGGGCGAAGGTCAGCGACCTTGATTTGACGCAAAAAAATCAGGGGCTTTAATGCTAGTTTGCGGCCCGAAGTCTTAGTGCCTATCCCATTAGGCTCTTAATCGAAAACGAGGACAACAATGGACGTCAGCCGCAGACAATTTTTCAAAATCTGCGCGGGCGGTATGGCCGGAACAACGGCAGCCATGCTGGGGTTTGCTCCCAAAATGGCGCTGGCTCAGGCGCGCAATTACAAGCTGCTGCGCGCGAAAGAGATCCGTAACACCTGCACATACTGCTCCGTAGGTTGTGGGCTTTTAATGTATAGCCTGGGCGATGGCGCGAAGAACGCCAGAGAAGCGATTTACCATATTGAAGGGGACCCGGACCATCCGGTGAGCCGTGGGGCGCTGTGCCCGAAAGGGGCGGGGCTGCTGGACTACGTCCACAGTGAAAACCGCCTGCGCTACCCGGAATACCGCGCGCCGGGTTCCGATAAATGGCAGCGTATCTCCTGGGATGACGCCTTCTCCCGCATTGCCAAACTCATGAAAGCCGACCGCGACGCCAACTTTATTGAAAAGAACGAGCAGGGCGTAACGGTTAACCGCTGGCTTTCCACCGGGATGCTGTGCGCATCTGCGGCAAGTAATGAAACCGGCATGCTGACGCAAAAATTTGTGCGCTCTCTCGGCATGCTCGCGGTCGACAACCAGGCGCGCGTCTGACACGGACCAACGGTAGCAAGTCTTGCTCCAACATTTGGTCGCGGTGCGATGACCAACCACTGGGTTGATATCAAAAACGCTAACGTCGTTGTGGTAATGGGCGGTAACGCCGCTGAAGCACACCCCGTCGGTTTCCGCTGGGCGATGGAAGCGAAAAACAACAACGATGCGACGCTTATCGTCGTCGATCCGCGCTTTACGCGTACGGCATCGGTGGCGGATATCTATGCGCCAATCCGCTCCGGTACGGACATCACCTTCCTGTCCGGCGTGCTGTTGTACCTGATCGAAAACAACAAAATTAACGCGGAATACGTTAAGCACTACACCAACGCCAACCTGCTGGTGCGGGAAGATTTTGCCTTCGATGACGGGCTGTTTAGCGGCTATGACGCCGAAAAACGCCAGTACGACAAGTCTTCCTGGAACTACCAGTTTGATGAAAACGGCTATGCGATGCGTGACGAAACGCTGACGCACCCGCGCTGCGTGTGGAACCTGCTGAAACAGCACGTCTCCCGCTATACGCCAGAGGTAGTGGAGAACATCTGCGGTACGCCGAAAGCCGACTTCCTGAAGGTGTGCGAAGTGCTGGCCTCGACCAGCGCCGCAAACAGAACCACCACGTTCCTGTACGCGCTGGGCTGGACGCAGCACACCGTGGGCGCGCAGAACATCCGCACCATGGCGATGATCCAGCTGCTGCTCGGCAACATGGGGATGGCAGGCGGCGGCGTGAACGCCCTGCGCGGTCACTCTAACATTCAGGGGCTTACCGACCTCGGCCTGCTGTCGACCAGCCTGCCGGGCTACCTGACGCTGCCGTCCGAAAAGCAGGCGGATCTGCAGACCTATCTGACGGCGAACACGCCGAAGGCGACGCTGCCGGATCAGGTGAACTACTGGAGCAACTATCCGAAGTTTTACGTCAGCCTGATGAAATCCTTCTATGGCGATGCGGCGCAGCAGGAGAACGGCTGGGGCTTCGACTGGCTGCCGAAATGGGACCAGGCCTACGACGTCATCAAGTATTTCAACATGATGGATAAGGGCGACGTGACGGGTTATATCTGCCAGGGCTTCAACCCGGTGGCGTCATTCCCGGACAAAAACAAAGTCGTTCGCAGCCTGAGCAGGCTCAAATACATGGTGGTTATCGATCCGCTGGTGACTGAAACCTCCACCTTCTGGCAGAACCACGGTGAATCGAACGACGTCGACCCGGCGTCGATTCAGACCGAAGTGTTCCGCCTGCCGTCCACCTGCTTTGCGGAAGAGGACGGGTCTATTGCCAACTCCGGCCGCTGGCTGCAGTGGCACTGGAAAGGGCAGGATGCACCGGGTGAAGCGCGCAACGACGGCGAGATCCTTGCCGGTATCTACCATCGCCTGCGCGAAATGTACCGCACCGAAGGCGGCAAAGGCGCCGAGCCGCTGCTGAAGATGGGGTGGAACTATAAGCAGCCGGATCATCCCGAGTCGGAAGAAGTTGCGAAAGAGAACAACGGCGTGGCGCTGGCCGATCTCTATGACGCGAACGGCAGCCTGGTGGCGAAAAAAGGCCAGCTGCTGAACAGCTTTGCGCTGCTGCGCGACGACGGCACCACGGCGTCATCCTGCTGGATCTACGCCGGAAGCTGGACGGAGCAGGGCAACCAGATGGCCAACCGCGACAACGCCGATCCGTCAGGATTAGGCAACACGCTGGGCTGGGCGTGGGCGTGGCCGCTCAACCGTCGCGTGCTGTACAACCGCGCGTCGGCGGATATCAACGGCAAGCCGTGGGATCCGAAGCGCATGCTGATCCAGTGGAACGGCGCGAAGTGGGCGGGTAACGACATCCCGGACTACAACACCGCCGCGCCGGGCAGCGCGACCGGGCCGTTCATTATGCAGCCGGAGGGGCTGGGGCGTCTGTTTGCTCTCGACAAGCTGGCGGAAGGGCCATTCCCGGAACACTACGAGCCGATGGAAACGCCGCTGGGGACTAACCCGCTGCACCCGAACGTGGTCTCAAGCCCGGTGGTGCGCATCTATGAAGACGACGTGCTGCGCCTGGGTAAAAAGGACAAGTTCCCGTACGTGGGGACGACCTATCGCCTGACCGAGCATTTCCATACCTGGACCAAGCACGCGCGGCTTAACGCCATCGCGCAGCCGGAGCAGTTTGTGGAGATCAGCGAAACGCTGGCGAAAGCGAAAGGGATCGCCAACGGCGATCGCGTGACGGTGAGCAGCAAGCGCGGCTTTATTCGCGCCGTTGCCGTGGTCACCCGTCGCCTGCAGTCGCTGAACGTTCACGGCCAGCAGGTGGAAACCGTAGGTATTCCGCTGCACTGGGGCTTTGAAGGCGTGGCGCAGAAAGGCTACATCGCCAATACCCTGACGCCAAACGTCGGCGATTCCAACTCGCAAACGCCGGAGTATAAGGCGTTTCTGGTCAACATCGAGAAAGCGTAAGGAGCGATTACATGGCGATGGAAACACAAGACGTTATCAAACGCTCCGCGACCAACCCGATTACGCCCGCGCCCCGCGCGCGGGACTATAAGGCAGAAGTCGCCAAGCTTATCGACGTCTCCTCCTGCGTGGGCTGTAAAGCCTGCCAGGTGGCCTGCTCGGAGTGGAACGATATCCGCGACGAAGTGGGGCACTGCGTTGGGGTTTATGACAATCCGGCCGACCTGAGCGCCAAATCCTGGACGGTGATGCGCTTTAGCGAAACCGACCAGAACGGCAAGCTGGAGTGGCTGATCCGCAAAGACGGCTGTATGCACTGCGAAGATCCGGGCTGCCTGAAGGCGTGCCCGTCTGCGGGCGCAATTATTCAGTACGCCAACGGGATCGTCGACTTCCAGCAGGACAACTGCATCGGCTGCGGGTACTGCATCGCGGGCTGTCCGTTTAATATTCCGCGCCTCAATGAAGAGGATAACCGGGTATACAAATGCACCCTGTGCGTGGACCGCGTCAGCGTCGGGCAGGAGCCTGCCTGCGTGAAAACCTGTCCGACAGGCGCGATTCACTTCGGCACCAAAAAAGAGATGCTCGACGTGGCGCAGGAGCGGGTCGATAAACTCAAGGCGCGCGGCTACAGCAACGCGGGCATCTATAACCCGCAGGGGGTGGGCGGCACGCACGTGATGTACGTGTTGCACCACAACGACCAGCCGGAGCTTTACCACAACCTGCCGAAGGATCCGGCGATCGACACGTCAATCAGCCTGTGGAAAGGGGCGCTTAAGCCGCTTTCAGCGGCGGGCTTTATCGCCACCTTTGCCGGGCTGATTTATCACTACATCGGGATCGGGCCGAACAAAGAGGTGGATGACGACGAGGAGGAACATCATGAGTAAGTCGAAAATGATTGTGCGCACGAAGTTTATCGACCGCGCCTGTCACTGGACGGTGGTGATCTGCTTCTTCCTGGTGGCGGTGTCGGGGATTTCGTTCTTCTTCCCGACCCTGCAGTGGCTGACCGAAACCTTCGGTACTCCGCAGATGGGGCGTATTCTGCACCCGTTCTTCGGCGTGCTGATTTTCGTGGTGCTGATGTTTATGTTCGTGCGTTTTGTGCATCACAACATCCCGGACAGGCAGGATATCCCGTGGGTGAAAGGGATCGTCGAAGTCCTGAAAGGGAACGAGCATAAGGTTGCGAAAGTCGGCAAGTACAATGCCGGACAAAAGATGATGTTCTGGACCATCATGAGCATGATTTTTGTGCTGCTGGTAACCGGGGTAATCATCTGGCGACCTTACTTTGCGCACTATTTCCCGATTCAGGTGATTCGCTACGCGCTGCTTATCCACGCGACCTCGGCGATTATTCTGATCCACGCCATCCTGATCCATATGTATATGGCCTTCTGGGTGAAAGGGTCGATTAAAGGAATGATCGAAGGGAAGGTGAGCCGCCGCTGGGCGCAGAAACACCATCCGCGCTGGTACCGTGACGTTGAGCGTCTGGAAGCGAAAAAAGAGAGTACGGAAGGGATGAAGTAAGGTAACCCCTGCGCCGTCGGCTTTGCCCGGCGGCGCTGCGCGGGCCCGGTTCTACGTATTCGTAATTAGCGCATCAATCCCTGCGATAACCTCACTTCTCGCGCTGCTAAGATTACCTACATAATTTCTATTAATGAGTTTCTTTTTCTCCATGTATGTTATACCCGCGGTATTAAGAAAAAATGTCTGAAAGTCGATATTCACTAAAGGCGTCGCGGCATCTCTGTTACCGCGTAAATGAGAACAGTAACTCAGCGGCAGAATAAGCCTTGTCGATAAATCATCATAATGATCGTGCTGGATAATCATAAAATAAGGATGGTATTCCCGCGTTCTGTCTGAGGGGTTACGGTATACATCGAACTGAAAACACATCAAATCCCTCCAAAATAGGGATCGTCTGACAGCAACCCCGCTTTTGCCGTGAATTCATTCATAGCTTTTATGAATGCCTTGTCCTGCTGATGCTGCCACGTGCGCTCTTCTGACGCCAGGCCTGGACGGACCTGGCCCTCCGCGATGTGCTCGTTGACGACAGCATTTTCTGCACTGTTTGACTTCATTTCCATTCTCCTTTTTTGGCTGCAGCCATTATCAACCGCAGCCAACAAAAAACAATACTGTATCCCCTGGTAATCTACATTCTGCGAGGCGTCTTCCAGTAATTTCAGAATTTCTCGTCGATATACCTGAACGGATATTTCGCCGGTTTCGCCTTGCCAATTTTTCGCTTCGGTAAATCCATGGTTTCAGTGTGCAGGTCTTTATAGGGGATCTGTGAAAGCAGGTGCGAAATAATATTTAGCCGCACGCGCTTTTTATCTTCAGAACGCGCGACAAACCACGGCGCCCAGGCGGTGTCGGTGGCTTTAAACATGGCGTCGCGGGCGGCGGTATACTCATCCCACATCGTGAAGGATTTAATGTCCATCGGGGAGAGTTTCCAGGTTTTGCGGCCGTCATTGATGCGATCGCGCAGTCGTCGCTCCTGCTCTTTGGGCGTCACTTCCAGCCAGTACTTGAGCAGGATCGTTCCCGCATCCACCATGGCTTTTTCCATCACCGGCGTGCCGTCCAGAAATTTCTCTACCTGCTCCTCGGTACAAAACCCCATCACCCGCTCGACGCCCGCGCGGTTATACCAGCTGCGGTCGAAAATAACGATTTCACCCGCCGAGGGCAGATGCGGCACGTAGCGCTGGAAGTAGAGCTGGCTTTTTTCTTTGTCGGTCGGGGCAGGGAGCGCCACCACGCGGAACACGCGAGGGCTGACGCGTTCGGTAATGGCCTTGATGGTTCCCCCTTTGCCTGCACCGTCTCTCCCTTCAAACACAATACAGACTTTTAATCCCTTACTGACCACCCACTGCTGAAGCTTCACCAGTTCGACGTGCAGGCGTCGCAGCTCTTTTTCGTACTCTTTGGTTTTAAGAGGTGTTTTCGTCGCGTCATCAACCGTTTTTACCCTGTGATTTTTGCTGGCCATTCGTGCGTTCCTCTTGCGGGTCTTCCTGAAGTGTAATCCACCTGAATGAATGGATTAACGTGTCAGCAAGCCGATTTGAACTGGCTCACCATACAAGATTATTCAATAATGCGTGCTACAAACCTTTAACACGCGATTGTGGTATGAAAAAAACAATTTTTTCGCTGGCGCTTGGCACCTTTGGCCTGGGAATGGCCGAATTCGGCATCATGGGAGTACTAACGGAGCTGGCACACGACGTCGGCATCTCGATACCCGCGGCCGGGAACATGATCTCCTTTTACGCCTTCGGCGTGGTGATTGGCGCGCCGATCGTGGCGCTCTTTTCCTCCCGGTTTTCGCTAAAAACGACGCTGCTGTTTCTGGTCGCCCTGTGCGCGGTGGGCAACGCCATCTTCACGCTTTCATCCTCCTATTTCTGGCTGGCGGCGGGGCGTTTACTTTCCGGGTTCCCGCACGGCGCCATTTTTGGTGTAGGAGCGATTATCCTTTCGAAGATCGCGCCGCCGGGCAAAGTAACGGTCGCGGTCGCGGGGATGATTGCCGGCATGACGGTCGCCAACCTGGTGGGCGTTCCGCTGGGCACCTGGCTGGGGCATGCGTTCAGCTGGCGATATACGTTTTTAGTGATTGCCATTTTCGACGCGCTGGTGATCCTCTCCGTGCTGGCGTGGGTGCCGAACCTCCGCGATCGATCAACGGCCAGACTGACAGAGCAGTTCCACTTCCTTAAAAAGCCGGAGCCCTGGCTGATCTTTGCCGCCACCATGTTTGGCAATGCGGGCGTGTTCGCCTGGTTCAGCTTCGTGAAGCCGTTTATGGTTAACGTCTCGGGCTTTTCCGAGGGGCTGATGACGGTCATCATGATGCTGATGGGGCTCGGCATGGTGCTCGGGAACCTGTTCAGCGGCAAGCTGTCCGGGCGCTACAGCCCGCTGCGCATCGCGGCCGTGACCGATATGGTCATCGTGGCCTCGCTGCTGCTGCTTTTCGCCTTTGGCGAGCAGAAAACGGCCTCGCTGGTGATGGGCTTCATCTGCTGTGCCGGGCTGTTCGCGCTCTCCGCGCCGCTGCAAATCCTGCTGCTGCAAAATGCGAAAGGGGGCGAAATGCTTGGCGCCGCGGGCGGGCAGATGGCGTTTAACCTGGGCAGCGCGATTGGCGCCTTTTTTGGCGGCATGACGATCACGCTCGGCTTTAGCTGGAGCTATGTCACGCTGCCGGCTGCCGCGTTGTCCTTCTCTGCGATGAGTTCTCTCCTCCTTTATGGCCACCTGACGGCCAAAAAACGTCAGGCCAACGCGCGGGCGCTGGCCTGATTCCGGTCAGGCAAGCCAGGGCTCGCCCAGGGTCAGCATCAGCCGGTTGGCCCAGGCGAAAAAGGCGGCGGACTGGACCAGGTCGAGCTGTTCAAGGGTGTCCAGCGCCTGTTCTTCCAGGGCTGCAAGGTGCAGCGG
>CAMKZP010000160.1 GCA_946477805.1 uncultured Enterobacter sp. | reverse complement strand
TGCCAGGCATCAAACAAGTGAAGAGGCCATCCGGAAGGATGGCCTTTTTGCGTTTTTGTCTTCCCTTACTTTCCATAAACAAATCACCAATCCCCCCGTATATACGGTAAACTATCCGCGTTTTTGCATCAGGATAGCGTCTATGAACCACTCCCTTAAGCCCTGGAATACTTTTGGTATTCAACGGAATGCTAATCAAATTGTACGTGCCGAAAATGCTCAGCAGCTGCTGAATGCATGGCAAAACGCAACAGAAAACGGAGAGCCCGTACTCATTCTGGGCGAAGGAAGCAACGTTCTGTTTCTTGAGGATTTTGCGGGAACCGTGATCGTCAACCGCATTATGGGCATTGACGTAAAAGAGGGCGTGGACAGCTGGCATCTGCACGTGGGAGCCGGAGAAAACTGGCACCAGCTGGTGCAATACACCCTGAATAATGCAATGCCCGGCCTGGAAAATCTCGCCCTTATTCCGGGCTGCGCGGGATCCTCGCCTATTCAAAATATCGGCGCCTACGGCATCGAACTGAAAAACGTCTGCGAATACGTGGACTGCATCGAGCTGGCAACGGGGAATGCCCTGCGTCTGACCGCAGAGCAGTGCCGTTTTGGCTATCGTGACAGCATTTTTAAACATGATTATCAGGATCGCTTTGCGATCGTCGCCGTCGGTTTGCGTCTGACGAAGCAGTGGAATCCCATCCTCAGCTATGGCGATCTTACCCGTCTTGACCCCGCAACCGTCACTCCTCGCGCGGTGTTTGAGTCAGTTTGCCAGATGCGGATGACCAAGCTTCCCGACCCGAAAGTGAACGGAAATGCCGGCAGCTTCTTTAAAAACCCGGTGATCGGCCGCGAAAATGCAGAAGCTTTCCTTGCAGGCTGGCCAACGGCTCCGCATTATCCGCAGGTCGATGGCAGCGTGAAGCTGGCCGCAGGATGGCTCATAGACCAGTGTGAATTAAAAGGGACTACCGTGGGCGGCGCTGCCGTGCATCGCCAACAGGCGCTGGTGCTAATCAACCAAAATGATGCCACCAGTGACGATGTCGTCCAGCTGGCACACCATGTGCGCCAGCGTGTGGGTGAAAAATTTAACGTCTGGCTGGAGCCCGAAGTTCGCTTTATTGGCCGTACGGGTGAAGTGAGTGCCGTGGAGACAATCGCGTGAAGGACAATACCGTTCCCTTAACCCTGATCGGCATTCTTGCTGACGGAGAGTTTCATTCTGGCGAGCAGCTGGGCGAGCAACTGGGCATGAGCCGCGCCGCCATCAATAAGCACATTCAGACGCTGCGCGACTGGGGTGTTGATGTCTTTACCGTCCCAGGTAAAGGCTACAGCCTGCCGGAGCCGATTCAACTGCTGAATGAAGAGGCGATCCGCAGCCAGATTGGCCAGGGCAGCGTCGCGGTATTGCCGGTGATTGACTCAACCAACCAGTATCTTCTCGACCGTCTGTCAGAGCTGCAATCCGGTGATGCCTGCGTCGCGGAGTATCAACAGGCCGGGCGCGGCCGTCGTGGGCGTAAGTGGTTCTCGCCATTCGGCGCGAATCTCTATTTGTCCATGTTCTGGCGGCTTGAGCAAGGCCCCGCCGCTGCGATTGGCCTAAGCCTGGTCATCGGTATTGTAATGGCGGAAGTGCTGCACGATCTGGGGGCTGATAAGGTCCGGGTAAAATGGCCCAACGATCTTTACCTCAACGATCGCAAGCTGGCGGGTATCCTGGTGGAGCTGACGGGGAAAACCGGCGATGCTGCTCAAATCGTTATTGGTGCCGGGCTGAATATGGTGATGCGTAATGTGCAGAGCGATGTCGTGAACCAGGCCTGGACGAACCTGCAGGAGGCGGGGATCACCATCGATCGTAATACGCTCGCAGTACGTATGATCAATGAACTGCGCCGTTCGCTGACGCTATTTGAGCAAGACGGGCTGGCGCCGTTCCTGTCTCGCTGGGAGACGCTGGATAACTTTATCAACCGCCCGGTTAAGCTGCTGATTGGTGATAAAGAGATCTACGGTACCTCTCGCGGCATTGATGCGCAGGGGGCGTTGCTTCTTGAACAGGACGGCGTGATCAAGCCCTGGGTGGGCGGTGAAATCTCGTTAAGAAGTGCAGAATAACCCTCTCCCCTAAGGGGAGAGGGTGTAGCAGACCCTTATTGCGGATAAGGCACCCAGTCGCCGCCGTTCAGGCGAACATAGGGTTTATTCTGGTACTGGATCACCACCGCATTGGCGTTTTCCGAGACCTCTGCCGTTTGCGGCAGTTTACTGGTGAGCCCATCCCAGTTCACGCTATCCTCCACAAACAGCTTGCCGTCTACCGCCCGCGCCACCAGCTCTGAAATAGCGAGATAGCTGCTAGGCTGGGCGATCTCAATCGGCGCTCCCTGATGCGGGGCCTTCATGCCAAAGAATTTAATCCCGGCAGGTACGTTAGTGATGGACGGGCTGGGAATATCGCGCAGGCCGGAAACCTGCATTCTGTCGCCTTTCAGCGCCCCACCGTGTTCAGGCACCACCACCACCATCACCTTACGGCCTGATTTTTCCAGCTCGGTAAAGAACGCATCCAGCTCATCGAAGAACTTCTGGGCACGAACCTTATAATCAGCGGTTTTGCTCACGCCGGGATAATGGTTCCCGTCGTGAAGCGGCAGGGTGTTGAAGAACGTCGCGCTACGCGAACCCTCTTCTTTGCCAACGGTTTGCAGCCAGCGCTGGAGCACGGCCGTATCGTCATACACCGGAGAACCGTCGAAGCCCAACAGCGTGACGGGAAGCCCCGTCTGATCCATCAGCGGCGCCTGCATACCGCCTTCTTCACGCACTTCTTTCAGGAAGTTACCAAACTGACCGTTATGGCCCAGCATCAGGTGCTGCGTAAAGCCCAGCTTCGCCAGGTTATCGAACAGGTAGCACTGGTTCCCTGCCGGCTGGTACAGATTTTTATGCGACGGCTGCCCGCAGCTTGCGCGCAGCAGGCGAATCGCCGCCGGGCCGCTGTAGGACGTGGCGGAGTTAAAATCTTTGAACTGAATATCGAAGTGCGACCACAGCGGGTGCGACATCAAACCGGCGGCATCCACATCCGCCCAGGAAAGAGAACAGATGTTGATAACCAGCAGTTCGAACGGCTGGGCGTCGGCAGGCAAAGCGTCCGGGAATTTGGTCTGGCGCTTATCTTCAGCGGTATAGAAGCTGGAAAGCCAGGCATTCAGATTTGTTGAGGTAGGAGGCGCCGTCTGGGTTGGAATATCTCCTACAACCGGCGTATCACCTGCGGTTGCAACGGTGGGTGCCGCTGACCCGCCCGTGGTGGTGACGGTGGTCGTGGGCTGACCTGCAGGCCACAGGGAGAAGCTCGGGCCCGCCAGCGTCAGCACGTTCAGCCAGATCATAATGGCGACGACAAACACCGTCACGCGGACCCACTGTGAGAGGAACAGCCATGCGACCAGCAGCACAAAGACCGCGCCAATCATCTGCCAGTTAATAAAGCGTTCAACCAGGTCAAGGAGGTAATCGGCACTGAAACCCGCGACCTGTGACCCCTGGCTCATAATGCTCTCCGGGCCAGGCAGCCAGGTATCATGCCAGAACAGGGCAAAGCCGAGAGGAATAGCGGCCCAATGGCGAAGTCGATGCAGCCTGATATTTGGGATCGGCATCAGCAGGAATGCCATAAATACCAGGTTAAGCAGAGGGTGGAAATTAAGATAGCCCGCCCACAGCAGGCCAAACTTCACCAGGAAGTAGAAGTTCCAGCCGGAAAGGCCGCGCCAGTATTGCCAGAGCGGCGACGGCGCCGAAGTGGTATAGGAAGAGTTAGTCATGTTTTCGGTTTGCCTTGACGTTCGGAGCGCGTGTCAGTGTTCCGGCGGGTTTAATATAGCGAGGTTTTACAAAAACTAATCTGGCCGTATCGCGGATGCGGCGCAGCGAGTGGCGCGCATAGTAGCCGAGCGGGAAAAAAATCAGCGCGCAAAGTATAACCAGTTGAATAATATCGCTGAGATTCATGATGCGCTCTCCTTGCCCTCAGATAATAAGCGTAATGGTTCAGGTATCCTGCGCCAGGCGTGTCCGTCATGCTTCGCATTCAGTATCGGTTTAGTCTCGCTCGTTATCGCTAAAGGCTTAACCCACCGATCGGGCGTCAGGGTACGCATCTGCACCAGCTCTGCGCTAATCAGGTTATCTTCGAACCAAATCATGCGGTTTGAGAAAATATCGCCGGTCGGTAACGGGAAAATATGGTTGAGGGCGGTATCGAGATCGTTTACCCGACAGAAGGATAAAAACAGCACCAGGCGGTTATCGCCAATCGTCATGATGTCGCCGGTGCGGTTTGGGCGGCATAAGGTGAGCGCCTGCTCAACGCGGATGCCCGGAACAGGGCGCAGAGCGACCATCACCCCTTTTCCGTCTGCCGGCAGCAGGGTGTTGCTCATCATGTTCCCGACCGCATCACAGAAAGTATCCCACTTCTGATACCCGCGCAGCTTCATCGGCTGCGTCATGGAGAGCAGGGTGGTGATATCTTCCGGAACGTGTCGACTAAACTGCTGCCCTTGAATGCTCTCGATAAGCGTCAGGCAGCGTGAGAGCGGTGCATTCCACGGTATCACCATATTCGCGCCGCAGCCCAGCAGGAGACGCTCGTCCGTCGCGCGCAGGCTGGTAATATTTTCGCGAACCACAATTTTTAAAGCACTGCCGCGCTGGCGACGCAAGGTGTGAATGTGTCTCGCCAGCGTTTCGATTTGGTTATTTTGCGTTAACGAGAAAACTATAGTTGCGGCCTGCGTCGTGCGGGCATCGTTAAATAACGCTTCATTTGTTTCGTAGAGTGACCAATTTTCTGAAAGCGCAGGCGCACCTTCTAATACCGCAATATGGCTCAGAATGCGCTTTTCATCGCTGCGCGGCTGGATCACCGTCTCTTCCTGCTGAGCGAGATGCCATTCACCGTCAATTTTTTTGAGCATCAGCTGCTGCCGGGCGCTCACCCCTTTTTCATTACACCAGAACGCAATATCGTAAAGATAGCTGTCAGTCTGGTCATGGATACTTGCCAGGCCGAAAAGAGAGCGATATTCACCCATTAAAAGTGAAAAAAGCTTGTCATTATTACTTCCAGGGTTAATGACCAGAATCGTGCAGTTTTGATTCTTTGCCCATTTATGGATCCTGTTCAGCCAGTGCAGCAATTTTTCAGGGGGAATATTATGCAGTGCATTATCTGAGCATTTAAGAATCAGTAAATACTTAACCGGGTCAATTGAACACTGAATGTCGCGGGGCAAAAAGTATAGACCATCCGCCTCGGATGACATGGAAAATAATTTTACGCTTTGGGGACCCCGGTCACTTTCGAGCCTGATGATTTTCTTCGGGTCTTCACCCATCGTGATGACGGCAACGCGGGAATCCTTATCCTGTGCGGCGATCGTTTGGTTTACCAGACTTATTGCGTCTTCGTTGCGATCCGTATTAATCCACCAGACTCCTCCGACCGGCATGTGGCGCAATTCGTCCCATAGTGACTGGATGCCAATAGAAAATATGGAGTCCACGGTGTCCCTCTTTTCGTCTAATTTATCTGTATCTCAGTTTACTAGCGAAAGCGTAGAAATAAACCTAACATTGAAATTAAAGAACATCAGATTTAGCATGTAAACGAAATTTCGTTGGCAGGAAGCCCTACTCCATCTGATCTTGTGATTTTACACGAAGGGATGAAATAAAAATGCATAATAACGAACCCGGAACGCCGGTCGACTCAAGCCTGGGTTACACCTTCCAAAACGATTTTCTGGCGCTCACGCAAGCGTTTTCTTTGCCTGAAATAGATTACACCGATATTTCCCAGCGGGAACAGTTGGCTGCGGCTATTAAACGTTGGCCGTTATTAGCTGAATTTGCCCAACAACAATAAGGGAGCCATTGATGGCCATTCTTGGATTACAGGGCGTGCGTGGCGGTGTGGGTACAACCTCCGTTACTGCGGCGCTGGCGTGGTCATTACAGCTGTTAGGTGAATCGGTGCTGGTTATTGATGCCTGCTCCGACAATTTGCTGCGCATGTTTTTTAACGTCGACTTTTCCCGCAAAGAGGGCTGGGCCCGCGCGCTGCTGGATGACAAAGACTGGCGTGATGCGGGGATGCGCTATACCTCCCAGCTCGATTTACTTCCTTATGGTCAATTAACCGAATCCGAACGTGAGAATGAAGCTGCCTACCAGCGTCTGCTTTCGCAATTCACCGCTGCGCTGAAGAGCCTGCAGGAGCAGGGCCATTATCAGTGGATACTGTTAGATTTGCCGCACGGGGCTGCCGCGCTCACCCGCCAGCTTATCGCCCAGTGCGACCACGTCCTCTCCATCGTGAACGTGGATGCCAACTGTCATATCCGCCTGCATCAGCAGCCGTTGCCGCCGAATGCCCATTTATTGATTAACGATCTGCGTATCAGCAGCCAGATCCAGGACGATCTGTATCAGGTCTGGCTCCAAAGCCAGCGTCGCCTGCTGCCGATGGTGATCCATCGCGATGAAGGCATGGCGGAGTGTCTCGCGTCCAAACAGCCTCTCGGAGAATATCGTAGCGATTCGCTGGCGGCGGAAGAGATCCTGACGTTAGCGAACTGGTGTTTGCTGCACTTTGCTAACGCGCCGGAACCTGCCGGGAGCGCGGTATGAGTCGTCTGACGGCCTGGCTGCTCATCCCGCCGGTCAGTTCGCGGTTAAGCGAGCGCTACCGGCATTATCGACGTCACGGTACGTCGTCGCTGAGCGCCGCGTTCGGCTGTTTCTGGACGATCCTGGCCTGGATTTTCATCCCCCTTGAACACCCCCGCTGGCAGGGCATTCGTGAACGGCGCCGCGAACTATATCCGCACATTAATCCCGACAGGCCGCGGCCGTTAGATCCGGCGCGTTACGCGATACAGGCCGCCTGGCTGATCGCCACCTCCGGCAGATCGGAAAAATCGACGCCGCGCTGGCGGAGTTTCGATCACGTTCAGAACTTACGTGAACGCTATCACCAGTGGCTGGACAGGCTACCCGATAGCGTCAGCGATAAAACCAGCCATCTGGATAACCACAAAGAGCTCGGACACCTGCATCCGGGCCTGCGTCGTTTTATTCTCGGCGTCATTGTCGTCTTCTCGCTGATTCTGGCGCTGGTCTGTATCACGCAGCCCTTTAACCCGCTGGCGCAGTTCACCTTCCTGATCCTGCTGTGGGGCGTGGCGCTGCTGGTACGGCGGATACCGGGCCGTTTCTCGGCCCTGATGCTGATTGTGCTCTCGCTCACCGTTTCCTGCCGCTACATCTGGTGGCGTTATACCTCGACGCTGAACTGGGATGACCCGGTCAGCCTGGTGTGCGGTTTGGTCCTGCTGTTTGCCGAAACCTACGCGTGGATAGTGCTGGTGCTGGGCTACTTCCAGGTTATCTGGCCTTTAAACCGCCAGCCGGTTCCGCTGCCGAAAGACACCAGCCTGTGGCCATCGGTCGATCTCTTTGTGCCCACCTACAACGAAGACCTGAGCGTGGTAAAAAACACCATTTATGCCGCATTAGGTATCGACTGGCCGAAAGATAAGCTCAAAATCTGGATCCTCGATGACGGCGGCCGCGCGGAGTTCCGCCAGTTCGCAGACGAAGTCGGCGTCGAGTATATCGCCCGCACCACCCATGAACATGCGAAAGCCGGTAACATCAACAACGCGTTGAAATACGCCAAAGGGGAGTTTGTCTCCATCTTTGACTGCGACCACGTGCCCACGCGTTCGTTCCTGTCTCTTATACACATCTGACGCTGCCGACGACTAGTCGAG
>CAMKZP010000159.1 GCA_946477805.1 uncultured Enterobacter sp. | reverse complement strand
CAGCGGTATCTTCTTCGACTGCAGCAGGCGTTACCTCTTCCACCACCTCTTCGGCTACCGCGACATCTTCTTCGGCAATAATCTGCGGCGCGGCATCAACCGGGGCAGCAATCACTTCAGGATGCGTCGTTTCCACTTCAACAGCGTGCGGTGCTTCTGCTTCAACAACCTGTGGTTCAACGATCTGCGGTTCAACGTTCTGTGGCTCAACCACGGTTGCCGCTTCAGTCGCCGCTGCTTCAATGGCGGCGACAGGGGCAATGACCTCTTCAGCCGCCTGCTGTTCTTCAACAACCTGCTCCGGGCGGGCAACAGGGTAGCGGATCCAGACTTTACCGGATGCCATCTCTGGCGATGCGCAGGCAATGGCTAACGGCATTGGGGACTGCGTTGGGTAGCGCTCATCACGGTAACGACGACGGCGCTGGCCGCTCACGCGCAGGTGACGCGGAGAACGACGTGAACGACGCGGCATGCCGGCGTTATCGCGGCCTTCAGCGTTTTCATCCTGCTCAACGTTATTTTCTACAACGGCCGGCAGGTCAACTTTTGCCAGTTGCGTACCGGTTTCGCTTTCGGTGACATCAGCCGCGATGACTGCAGTCTCTTCCGTCGACTCGGTAGCATAGCGAACTTTCTGGCTCAGCTGACGCTGCTTGCGACGCGGCATGACCTGAGTACGTTCTTCCTGCTCAGCGTCCTGCTGCTCAGCGGGCTCTTCACGATTCAGGGCTTTAATGTCCTGCTGTGCCTGGCGCTTTTCGTCGTTACGACGACGGTTACGCTCGCGGCGCGGCTGCTGCTCGTCACGCTGTTTGTTCTTCTCAGGCTCATCGCCCGCCTGCGCCTGCTGGCGGACGTCACGATCTTCAACGTTCTGCTGTTGTTTATCGCGACGGTTACGGCGGTTGTCTTCGCGCTGCTCGCGGCCTTCGCCGTTGTCAGAACGGTTATCACGGCGCTCGTTACGATCGCTACGTTCGCCACGTTCGCTGCGGTCATTACGATCGCGGCGGTTGTTCTGGCGTTTACGACGATCCTGCTGACGCTCCGGCTTAGCTTCTTTCGGTGCTTCTTTCGGCTGCTCCGGCTGAACTTCTTCACCGGCAAACATTTTCTTCAGCGCGGCAACGATACGGCTGATAAGACCCGGCTGCTCTGGCTGAGCCTTCGCTGCTTCCGGGGCCGGTTTTTGCGCAGCCGGTTTCGCAGCCGGTTTTTCCTGTGCGATTTCCGGCGGTGCTTCCGGCATGATGAAGGTCGCTAATGCAGGCTGCTCAGGCAGTTTACGCTCGGCAGGTTCTTCATCGGATGGCAGCGCCATCTCTTCTTCATGCAGCTTCGGCAGCAGGTAGCTGAGGGTAGAGGTCTCTTCGCCCTTGCGCACGCGCAGCACATGGTAATGCGGAGTTTGCATCTGATCGTTTGGCACGATGATGCAGCGAACACCGCCCTGGCGCGCTTCAATAGCGCTTACCGCTTCACGTTTTTCGTTCAGCAGATAAGAGGCTACCGGCACAGGAACAATGGCGTGAACCTCTTTGGTGTTCTCTTTCAGCGCTTCTTCTTCAATCAAACGCAGAATAGACAGAGACAGAGATTCGTTATCACGAACGGTACCGGTGCCGGAGCAGCGCGGGCAGACGTGATGGCTGGACTCACCCAGTGACGGGCTCAGACGCTGACGAGACATTTCCAGCAGGCCAAAGCGAGAGATATGGCTGATCTGGATACGCGCGCGGTCCTGGCGCACCGCTTCGCGCAGACGGTTTTCAACCGCACGCTGGTGGCGAACAGGAGTCATGTCGATGAAGTCGATTACGATCAGACCACCCAGGTCGCGCAGGCGGAGCTGGCGGGCGATTTCATCAGCGGCTTCGAGGTTCGTGTTGAAGGCCGTCTCTTCGATATCGCCACCACGCGTTGCGCGCGCGGAGTTGATGTCGATGGCGGTCAGCGCTTCCGTGGTGTCGATAACGATAGAACCGCCGGACGGCAGACGCACTTCACGCTGGAAGGCGGACTCAATCTGGGATTCAATCTGGTAGTGGCTGAACAGCGGAATTTCACCGGTGTACAGTTTAATTTTGCTGGTGAAATCCGGACGACCCAGCGCGGCGATGTGCTGGCGAGCCAGCTCAAGCACTTTCGGGTTATCAATCAGAATTTCGCCAATGTCCTGACGCAGATAGTCACGGAAGGCACGCACGATAACGTTGCTTTCCTGGTGGATCAGGAACGGAGCAGGGCGGCTATCTGCCGCTTTCTTAATGGCTTCCCAGTGCTTCAGGCGGAAGCTTAAGTCCCACTGCAGCGCTTCGGCAGATTTACCCACGCCTGCGGTACGAACGATAAGCCCCATGCCGTCCGGCAGCTCAAGGCTTGCCAGCGCTTCTTTCAGCTCGGTACGGTCATCACCTTCGATACGGCGAGAGATGCCACCCGCACGCGGGTTGTTAGGCATCAGAACCAGATAGCTCCCCGCCAGACTGATAAAGGTAGTGAGTGCGGCGCCTTTGTTGCCACGCTCTTCTTTATCAATCTGAACGATAACTTCCTGACCTTCGCGCAGAACATCTTTAATGTTCGGACGGCCATGGGCGTTGTAGTTTGCAGGGAAATATTCGCGGGAAATTTCTTTAAGAGGAAGGAAACCGTGACGCTCAGCACCGTAATCAACAAATGCAGCTTCAAGGCTGGGTTCAATGCGGGTGATTTTACCTTTGTAAATGTTGGCTTTTTTCTGTTCGTGTCCAGGACTTTCGATATCCAGATCGTACAGGCGCTGCCCATCCACAAGGGCGACACGCAACTCTTCTTGCTGAGTTGCGTTGATTAACATTCTTTTCATCGTAACTTACTCGTTATTCTTACATTGACGACAAAGCTGCGGGCAAGGTGACGCTTTCCGGGGTATGAACCGATGGCCTCGTGTCTATTCACGTCGCCAACCTCACGGTTGTCGCTCGCTTAAGAGGCGCAGAGTGTCGGTTGCCTGTATTTCATACGGAAAAACAGCGCAATTATCAGGGGAATTGCCTGGGAAAACTCTCCAGAAAACAATCCTTTTACCGGGAAGTACTGCAACCCGCAGCCCGCTAACTGCCTGAAAGATCAATACGTCTTACGCCATTGCTGCGTGGATGATCGGTCAGACAAAATTGGTCATTCCGTCGACATCCTTACAAAACCCGGATTTTTCGCGGAATACGAACTCATTATTCCACTGCTCGCCGGGTTATAGCAAGATGACTTTTACCAATTATCACCCGGTTACTCACAGTTTCTTCACTTCAACGTGGCGATTGGTTTAATAACCACCAAATCGATTGCGCAAAAGCGGAGGCATCCGGATAAAAGTAAATATAAGCATAGAAAAATGAGTGGCGCTAATGCCTGACGATATTTAGAATCGCCAACCATGAAAACAGAGACTCCAGCCGTAAAAATGGTTGCTATCGCGGACGACTACGCGGGGCAACGTATCGATAACTTTTTGCGCACCCAGCTGAAAGGTGTTCCAAAAAGTATGATTTATCGCATCTTGCGTAAGGGCGAGGTGCGTGTGAACAAAAAGCGCGTGAAGCCTGAGTATAAGCTCGAAGCCGGTGATGAGGTGCGTATCCCGCCGGTGCGCGTTGCCGAACGTGAAGAAGAGGCAGTTTCACCTAAGCTGCAAAAAGTGGCTGCGCTGAGCGATGTCATCCTTTATGAGGACGACTATATTCTGGTGCTGAACAAACCGTCAGGCACGGCGGTACATGGCGGTAGCGGCCTGAGCTTCGGCGTGATTGAAGGCCTGCGCGCGCTGCGCCCGGAAGCGCGCTTCCTTGAGCTGGTGCATCGTCTTGACCGTGACACCTCCGGCGTGCTGCTGGTGGCGAAAAAACGTTCCGCCCTGCGCGCGTTGCACGAGCAGCTGCGCGAAAAAGGGATGCAGAAAGATTATCTGGCGCTGGTTCGCGGCCAGTGGCAGTCCCACGTAAAAGTGGTGCAGGCGCCGCTTTTAAAGAATATTTTGCAAAGCGGTGAGCGCATTGTGCGCGTGAATCAGGAAGGGAAAGCGTCTGAGACGCGCTTCAAGGTGGAAGAGCGTTATGAGTTCGCCACGCTGGTGCGCTGTAGTCCGGTGACCGGGCGCACTCACCAGATCCGTGTGCATACCCAGTATGCCGGGCATCCGATAGCCTTTGATGACCGCTACGGCGATCGCGAGTTTGATAAGCAACTGGCGGGAACGGGGCTGTCGCGTCTGTTCCTGCACGCGGCCGCCCTTAAGTTTACCCATCCGAATACGGGTGAAGTCATCCGTATCGAAGCGCCGCTGGATGAACAACTTAAACGCTGTCTGAAGGTTTTGCGCGGCTGATGACAAGCCGGGTGGCGCTGCGCTTACCCGGCCTTTTCTCCCTCTCGCTGTGGGTGAGGCATCAGGCCGCAGCGGTCACGCCGTCAGCGGATTATACTCCTCGCGCCGTAACATCTGACACAGCGCAATCAGCGGTAATCCTACCAGCGTGTTTGGGTCCCGGCCGTCCAGCTTGTCAAACAGCGCAATCCCCAGGCCTTCGCTTTTAAAACTCCCCGCACAGTTCAGCGGACGCTCCCGGCGCACATAGTCTGCTATCTCCTGCTCGCTGAGTTGGCGAAAATGCACGTCGAATGGCTCACACTCGGTTTGCAGATGGCCTGAGGCAGAATTATAGAGCGCAAGGCCCGTATAGAAGGTGACGATGGTGCCGCGCGCGCGCAGCAGCTGCTGGCAGGCGTTCTCCTCCGTGTGCGGCTTGCCGGTGATTTCGCCGTCCAGCACGCAAACCTGATCGGAGCCTATAATCAAGTGTGCAGGATAACGTGCGGCCAGTGATTGCGCCTTCTCTTGAGCGAGACGGGTCACCAGATGACGCGGTGATTCACCCGCCAGCGGCGTTTCATCTACCTCTGGGGCTGCGCATTCAAACGGGATCCCGAGTTTTTCCAGCAGCATTCGGCGGTAGGGTGAGGTCGAGGCGAGAACGAGTTTTGGCATATTTTTATCACCAGATATAGCGTATCGATGCCAGCCATTTTAAACTACAGGCCGCAATGTGTGCGAATAATTGGCAAAAGGCAGCTCTGGTTGCCTTTTTCTTTGACTCTATGACGTTACAAAGTTAATATGCGCGCCCTATGCAAAAGGTAAAATTACCCCTGACTCTTGATCCGGTTCGTACGGCTCAAAAACGCCTCGATTATGAAGGAATCTATTCTTCCGATCAGGCCGAGCGTATTGCCGAATCTGTAGTCAGTGTGGACAGTGATGTAGAATGCTCCATGACGTTCGCTATCGACAACCAGCGTCTCGCCGTTTTAACCGGTGATGCAAAGGTGACGGTAACGCTCGCGTGTCAGCGTTGCGGGAAACCGTTTGTACAGCATGTTCACACAACGTATTGTTTCAGTCCCGTTCGTTCAGACGAACAGGCTGAAGCACTCCCGGAAGCGTATGAGCCGATTGAGGTTAACGAATTCGGTGAAATCGATCTTCTGGCTTTGGTTGAAGATGAAATCATCCTCTCCCTGCCAGTCGTTCCGGTGCATGATTCTGAACACTGTGAAGTGTCCGAGGCGGACATGGTCTTTGGGGAATTGCCTGATGAAGCGCAAAAACCAAACCCATTTGCCGTATTAGCCAGCTTAAAGCGTAAGTAATTGAGGAGTAAGGTCCATGGCCGTACAACAGAATAAACCAACCCGTTCCAAACGTGGCATGCGTCGTTCCCATGACGCGCTGACTGCAGTTACCAGCCTGTCTGTAGACAAGACTTCTGGTGAAAAACACCTGCGTCACCACATCACCGCTGACGGTTTCTACCGTGGCCGCAAGGTAATCACTAAGTAATCACGCGCAAGCGTGATGAAGCTTAGTGAGGATTTCCCCAGGCAACTGGGGAAACGCCAAACCAGGCAGTGACGATACCTTGACACGTCTAACCCTGGCGTTAGATGTCATGGGGGGAGATTTTGGCCCTTCCGTGACAGTGCCTGCAGCATTGCAGGCACTGAATTCTAATTCGCAACTCACACTTCTTTTAGTCGGCAATCCCGACGCCATCACGCCATTACTTGCAAAAGCTGACTTCGAACAACGTTCACGTCTGCAGATTATTCCTGCGCAGTCAGTTATTGCCAGTGATGCCCGGCCATCGCAGGCTATACGCAATAGCCGCGGCAGCTCTATGCGCATGGCGCTGGAGCTGGTGAAAGAGGGGCGAGCACAGGCCTGCGTTAGTGCGGGGAATACCGGCGCGCTGATGGGGCTGTCGAAGTTATTGCTTAAGCCCCTTGAAGGCATTGAGCGCCCGGCGCTGGTGACGGTCTTGCCGCATCAGCAAAAAGGCAAAACGGTAGTGCTTGATCTCGGCGCTAACGTGGATTGCGATAGTACAATGCTGGCTCAGTTTGCCGTTATGGGCTCGGTGCTGGCAGAAGATGTCCTCGGGATTAATCATCCCCGCGTGGCGTTACTGAACATTGGTGAAGAAGAGACGAAAGGCCTGGACAGTATCCGCGACGCTGCGGAAATACTCAAACAGGTGCCCTCCATCAACTATATTGGTTATCTCGAAGCCAACGAGTTGCTGACGGGGAAAACTGACGTCCTGGTTTGCGATGGCTTCACCGGCAACGTTACGCTGAAGACCATGGAAGGGGTGGTGAGAATGTTTCTTTCTCTGCTGAAATCGCAGGGGGAGGGTAAAAAAAGGTCCTGGTGGCTGATTTTATTAAAGCGTTGGTTACAAAAAAGCCTGACGCGGCGATTCAGTCACCTCAACCCCGACCAGTATAATGGCGCCTGTCTGTTAGGATTGCGCGGCATCGTGATTAAGAGCCATGGTGCTGCCAATCAGCGAGCTTTTTCCGTCGCGATTGAACAGGCAGTGCAGGCGGTGCAGCGACAAGTCCCCCAGCGGATTGCCGCTCGCCTGGAATCTGTATTAGCTAAAAGTGACTGAGCGTACATGTATACGAAGATTTTAGGTACCGGCAGCTACCTGCCCAAACAAGTGCGTACCAACGCCGATCTTGAAAAAATGGTAGATACGTCTGACGAGTGGATTGTCACGCGCACAGGTATCCGTGAACGTCGTATCGCCGCGCCAGACGAAACCGTATCCACAATGGGTTACGAAGCTGCACAGCGTGCGCTCGACATGGCGGGCATCGATAAAGACGAGATTGGCTTGATCGTGGTCGCTACAACGTCCGCTACGCATGCCTTCCCAAGCGCAGCGTGCCAGGTGCAGAACATGCTTGGCATTAAAGGCTGCCCGGCGTTTGACGTTGCCGCAGCCTGCGCAGGCTTCACCTATGCGTTGAGCATTGCCGATCAGTACGTCAAATCGGGCGCTGTGAAGTATGCGCTGGTGATCGGGGCTGACGTACTGGCACGTACCTGCGATCCTACCGATCGCGGGACGATCATTATCTTTGGCGATGGTGCGGGCGCGGTATTGCTGGGTCAGTCCGACGAGCCGGGCATTATCTCTACGCATCTGCATGCCGATGGCCGCTACGGCGAACTGCTGACGCTGCCTAACGCCGATCGCGTGAATCCGGATAGTTCCATCTACCTGACCATGGCGGGTAATGAAGTCTTTAAAGTTGCGGTTACAGAACTCGCCGCATCAGGCAAACCTGCGCATTATCAGCGCGACGGCCAAAAAGCTCGGCATGTCGATGGATAACGTTGTGGTGACGCTGGATCGTCATGGCAACACCTCTGCGGCGTCGGTACCGTGCGCGTTTGATGAAGCGGTACGCGATGGACGAATCAAACGGGGCCAGATGGTCTTGCTTGAAGCCTTCGGTGGCGGTTTCACTTGGGG
>CAMKZP010000158.1 GCA_946477805.1 uncultured Enterobacter sp. | reverse complement strand
GCCGTTGATAAAGAAGCGGATCTCTTCGTCGCTTAAAGCCTGACCATCACGTTTTTTACGAATAATTTCTTGTGCGAGAAACACGATAACCCCCGGGGGAAAAGAGTAGAAGGCCGTTGTAGGCCGGGTAAGCAACACGCCACCCGGCAGTCCTGTTCATGCCGGATAAGCGAAGCGTCATCCGGCATTGGCTGGCAATCAGTAGCTGCTTGCGCTCTTACCGTCGCCGTGACCCAGCGCCTTCAGCAGGCTGGCCAGCAGGCTTGACGCGCCGAAGCGGTAGTGGCGGGAATCCGCCCACTCTGCGCCGAACAGCTCGTCGGCAATCGCCAGGAACTGCTGCGCGTCTTCGGCGGTGCGCACGCCGCCCGCCGGTTTGAAACCAACGGTTTTAGCAACGCCCATATCACGAATAACTTCCATCATGATGCGCGCGCTTTCCGGGGTGGCGTTAACCGGCACTTTACCGGTAGAGGTTTTGATGAAATCCGCACCGGCTTTAATGGAGATTTCAGACGCTTTGCGAATCAGCGCCTCTTCTTTCAGCTCGCCGGTTTCAATAATCACTTTCAGCAGCACGTTTGCCGCCGCGCACGCGTCTTTACAGGCTTTCACCAGGTCAAAACCGACCTGCTCGTTGCCCGCGATCAGCGCGCGGTACGGGAAGACCACGTCAACTTCATCAGCGCCGTAGGCAATCGCGGCGCGGGTTTCTGCCAGCGCAATCTCGATATCGTCGTTGCCGTGCGGGAAGTTAGTCACGGTGGCAATGCGCACGTCCGGCGTACCCTGCTCGTTCAGCGTTTTGCGGGCAATCGGAATAAAACGCGGGTAGATACAGACGGCGGCGGTGTTACCCACCGGCGTTTTCGCCTGGTGGCACAGAGCGATGACTTTTTCACTGGTGTCGTCATCGTTCAGGGTGGTCAGGTCCATCAGCTTCAACGCGCGCAGGCTGCTTGCGGTTAAATCGGTCATAACATTCTCCAACGGCGGTGCCGTATAAATTTTACCTTGCGGGTCTGTGAGTATTCTAACATTCACCCGCCTCCACACTTCGACATTCATCACAGTTAATGAAAACCACGTACAAATTTGCATTACCGTAATGAGATATACTTCAAATTTTAACCCGCCAGTTGCTGGCTAAAAGAGCAATACCCCTTGTCGGATCAAAAGCGCCGACGGAACAGCTTTCTACAATCCGCTCATCATCCGCAGATTATTTAAGGAAGCGACCATGTCCCACACCCGCCCCGACGCGCTGCAACAACGTTGCCAGCAAATTGTGACAAGCCCGGTGTTAACGCCTGAGCAAAAACGTCATTTTCTGGCGCTGGAAGCGGAAAACAATCTGCCCTATCCAGCGTTGCCATCGGCTGCCCGCGCCGCGCTGGACGAGGGGTTTATCTGCGACATGTTCGAAGGCCATGCGCCCTACAAACCCCGCTACGTTCTGCCGGATTACGCGACGTTTCTGGCTAACGGCTCAGCGTGGCTGGAGCTGGAAGGGGCGAAAGATCTTGATGACGCCCTCTCGCTGTTAACCATTCTCTATCATCATGTTCCGTCGGTCACATCGATGCCCGTCTATCTGGGCCAGCTCGATGCGATCCTGAATCCGTATGTTAAAATTCTAACACAAGAAGAGATCGATAGCCGAATAAAACGTTTCTGGCGCTACCTTGACCGCACGCTGCCGGATGCCTTTATGCACGCCAATATCGGCCCGGCGGATACGCCGGTCACGCGCGCCATTCTGCGCGCAGATGCGGAGCTGAAGCAGGTCGCACCGAATTTAACCTTCATTTACGATCCTGATATCACCCCGGACGATCTGCTGCTTGAGGTGGCTAAAAACATCTGCGAATGCAGCAAGCCGCATATTTCTAATGGTCCGGTGAATGATAAAATTTTCACAAAAGGGCGTTATGGCGTGGTGAGCTGTTACAACTCGCTGCCGCTGGGGGGCGGTGGAAGCACGCTGGTTCGCCTCAACCTGAAGGCCATTGCCGAACACAGTTCCTCTGTTGAAGACTTCTTTACCCGCACCCTGCCGCACTACTGCCAGCAGCAGATTGCTGTCGTCAACGCACGCTGTGAATTTTTATATGAGCAGTCTGGCTTCTTTGAGAATAGCTTCCTAGTCAAAGAGGGGCTGATTGACGCCGATCGTTTTGTGCCGATGTTTGGCATGTACGGCCTGGCGGAAGCGGTAAATACGCTCTGTGAGAAGTCAGGAACAGAAGGACGATACGGAAAAGACGCGCAGGCCAACGCGCTGGGCTATCGCATCAGCGAACAGCTCGCGGCGTTTGTGGAAAACACGCCGGTAAAATACGGCTGGAAACAGCGCGCGATGCTGCACGCGCAGTCCGGGATCAGCTCTGACTCCGGCACCACGCCGGGGGCGCGGCTGCCCTACGGCGACGAGCCGGATCCCATCAGCCATCTGCTGGCCGTTGCCCCACACCACAAACACTATCACTCGGGGATCAGCGATATCCTGACGCTGGAAGAGACGGTAAAACGCAACCCGCAGGCCGTGGTGCAGCTTTGCCTGGGCGCCTTCAGCGCCGGCATGCGTGAATTTACCGCCAACGTCGCGGGTAACGATCTGGTGCGGGTCACCGGATACATGGTGCGGCTGTCGGATCTGGAAAAATACCGCGAAGCGGGTTCACGCATTAGCACCACCTGGCTTGGTGAGGAAGCCGCACGTAATACCCGCATTCTGGAACGTCAGCCGCGCGTGATAAGCCATGAACAGCAGATGCGCTTTAGTTAGTCAGGTGATCCCCTTCTCGTGCGTGGACGGGCCGGGCAGCCGCCTGGCGCTGTTCCTGCAGGGGTGTAACCTGCGCTGCAAAACCTGCCACAACCCCTGGACGATCGGCCGCTGCAACGACTGCGGCGACTGCGTGCCCCGCTGCCCGCATGATGCGCTGAACGTTCAGGCCGGTCGCGTCTGGTGGCAGGAGAGCCAGTGCCAGCAGTGCGATACCTGCGTGCACCTGTGCCCGCAGCAGGCCACGCCGATGGCGCAACGCTTCAGCGTGGAGGAGATCCTCGCGCAGGTCCGCAAAGCCGCGCCGTTTATTGAGGGAATTACCGTGAGCGGCGGTGAGGCCACCACGCAGCTGCCGTTTGTGATCGCCCTCTTTACGGCAGTTCAAGCCGATCCCGCCCTGCGCCGCTTAACCTGTCTGGTAGACAGCAACGGCCTGCTAGGGGAAACCGGCTGGCAAAAGCTTCTCCCGGTACTGGACGGGGCGATGCTGGATCTCAAGGCCTGGGGAAATGAACGCCACCGCTTTCTGACCGGACGCGATAACACGCAGATTAAACAGAGCATTCGCTGGCTGGCGCAGCACCAGCGGCTGACGGAGCTTCGGCTGCTGGCGATCCCTGAGCGGTGCGATTATCTGCAACACCTTGAGCCGCTGGTCGCCTTTGTTCGCGAGCTTGGGGATATCCCGGTGCGGATCAACGCCTTCCACGCGCACGGCGTTTACGGAGAGGCGGCGATGTGGCGCAGCGCCACGCCGGACGACGTTGAGCCCCTGGCGCTGGCGCTGGAAAAAGAGAAGATCGCGGTGATCCGCCCGTCACTTTACCTGTAGCGTAATGCCAAATACCGAACGGGTGTTCTCGAGCAGCGCATCGGCAATCACCTCTTCTGGCTCTTCGCGCAGTTCGCACAGTGTGGCAAAGACGCCCGCCGCCCGTTCGGGCCGATTGGGCTGCCCCTGAAAACCATTCAGCGGCATATCGGGGGCATCCGTTTCCAGCAATAGCGCCGACAAGGGCAGCTGCGCCATGACCGCGCGGGTCTTGCTGGCGCGCGGGTAGGTAATGGTCCCGCCAACGCCAATCTTATAGTCCAGCTCAACGAAGCGCTGCGCCTGCTGAAGGCTGCCGGAAAAGCCGTGCACCACGCCTCTGCGCGGAAGATCGAGACGTTTCAGGTGCATTGCCAGCGTATCGTGAGTGCGGCGCGAGTGGAGGATCGCCGGCAGATCGTGGCGCTTCGCGAGCCGAAGCTGCGCGTCGAGGATCGCCAGCTGGCGCTCAAAATGCGGATCCTCGCGATAGAGATCGAGGCCGATCTCCCCGATGGCGATCGGCTTCTTTTCGCCAGCGCGAAGGATCTCCTCCAGCCGCTCAATATCGGCATCAGCGTGTCGCTCGATAACGATAGGATGCAGGCCCAGCGCGGCGTACAGCGCGGTATGCTGGCGGGCCAGCTCCAGCACGCGCTCGAAATTAGCCGCTTCGGTAGAGGGCACGATAATCGCCTGCACGCCTGCCGCCGCCGCGCGTTCAATGCTCCTGGCTTCGTCCCCCGTAAACGGTGGAAAATCAAAGTGGCAGTGGGTGTCGATGAAACGATACGTCACGCCAGATCCTCATTATCCAGAAGTGCATCATTGGCCTGCGGAACATCCACCAGCGGCACGGTCAGCGGGTCGTTTGCCACGGTCGCAGGCGGCGTAATGATGTGCTTATGCCGATGAAGCGGCGGCTGTTCTGCCAGCATTTTTCCCACCGTCGCGAGGAAGTATCGACCGCACAGCCTTCCTGTTTTGTAATCCATGCGCAGCGCCGGCAGGCGGCTGCCCAGCGCCATGCTTACCAGCGGCTTTGGCGGGTAAATTTCGAAAATACGCAGCTTTCCCGGCGGCTTTTCAATAAAACGCTGCATCTCGCCGTAGGTCGATTCATGCAGTTTGGCGATATTCACCAGCGGCTGCAGGCTGCTGTCGCCCAGCCAGCGCTCCATGCGCTTAAACCACTGCGGGGTGTAATACATTTGCGACGGGACGGTGCGGATCACCACGATGGTTTTCGCCCCGCGTCGCGCCGCTTCCTGTACCGGAACGGCGTCGCTGATGCCACCGTCCAGGTAGCTGATGCCGTCCAGCAGCGCACCGGTGCGGTAAAACCCGGGAATGGCGCTGGACGCGCGGATGATGTCCAGCCAGTTCTCTTTCTGAGGGGAAAAATAGCCGGGCGTATAGTCATCGCCCCGGCTGGCGCACATCCAGAACGCTTTGCCGCTGTCGAACAAACGCGCCGCGTTATCCATCGCCAGCGGCATCTGGCTGGCGGTTGACTCCAGCAGCCAGTCGAGATCGATCAGGTTTCCGCCGCGCACAAAGCGCACCGGATTGAAAAACTCTTTCGACGTGGTGTAACGCATGATGACTTTGCGGGCATAGCCCGGCTGATTGCAGACGTAGGCGGACAGGTTTTGCGCCCCTGCCGAGGTGCCGAAGAAGAGGTTGAAAGGGTTAAACTGCGCGCGCATAAATTCGTCCAGCACGCCGGCCGTGAAGATGCCGCGCTGTCCGCCGCCTTCACATACCAGTGCAAGCTGGCCTGCACGAAACGGCTTTAGCGCCAGCGGCGCAATATTGCCGAGCGTAACGGGAATTCGCTGACCCACCTCTGCATTCCTGTTTTCATTATTATGTTCTGACACAGTAACGCACTCCCGGCATAAGACTCAAACACGAAAAAGCCAGTCGCGAGGACTGGCTTTGTTTTGTTGAAGGTTTGTTGCGTATTGCTACGGACGGCGTCGGCCCGTAAACAGGCTGACCAGGAACAGGATAATACCGACCACGAAGACAATTTTTGCTGCCCAGGCCGCAGTACCTGCCAGACCACCAAAGCCCAATGCGGCGGCAATTAACGCGATAACCAGAAATATAATGCCCCAACGAAACATAAGCCTCTCCTTTACCATAGTTAATGTCGGCCGCTAAACGTGAGCGCGAAAATGGCTCACCGGCGTTTTTCCAGTGTCGTTCTTATTTCGCCCGCTGGCCTCAGCCAGACGGGCGAATTGTGTAGATTTACTTCGTTTTCAGATCGTTTTTGACGCTTTTAACACCATCAATGGCTTTCGCGATGGTTTCAGCGCGTTCAATCTGCGCCTGCGAATCAACCGTACCGGAAAGCTGAACCACGCCATCGGTGGTTTCCACTTTCACTTTGCGTGACGGCACGATGTCATCTGCTAACAGTTTAGCTTTGATTTCGCTGGTGGTTGCCGCATCCCCGGCATAACCTTTCACAGAGGAGTCTTTCGCGTCACGCACGTGCAGTTTATCGCTGACGTCCGTTACGCCTTCAACACCCTTCGCCACTTTGACAGCCTGTTCGGCCTGGGACTGGCTCTCAACGAAGCCGCTCAGAGTGACCACTTTCTTGTCAGTTTTTACGGAAATGTCGGTGCTCTTGATGGCTTCATCATCCACCAGTGCGGCTTTCACTTTTGCTGTGATAGAGCTGTCATCCATGAAATTACCGACTTTATTCATAGAGCTATCGATTTTTTCCCCTGCGGTATTAGCAGTGGACTGCGCTTTATCCGTGGCGCTGGTTTCTGCGAGGGCAGAACCGCTTACCAGGATGCTACCCAATGTCACCGCCAGCAGAGTTTTAGAAATCTTCAGTCTTGTCATATTCATCGATGTATTCCTGTGTTTTGCCCGCTAGTTGGGCGACAAACTTCCTTTATTACTCGTTTTATATTTCGCGAAATAACACACGGGTGAAATGAAGAACCTAAAGTCATGCATTGAACAGTGTATTCATCCGCACCCGGTGTTAAACACTGAGTTAAATATAGATCACTCTCGCAGCGTCGCTTTCAGAATTGGGCAAAAAACGCGCGAATGGCGTAAAAATGCGATGAATTAAGAACATTCCGCAAGGGATTAATAAGACAGGAATAAAAGAAGAGCACGGCGGCCGCCGTGCTCTGAGAGAGGATTAGTGTTCGCGCGTTTTGCGGAACTGAACGTCAGGATAACGTTCCTGCGTCAGGTTCAGGTTTACCATCGTTGGGGCGATATAGGTAAGGTTATCCCCGCCGTCCAGTGCCAGCTGGATTTCGTTCTTACGCTTAAACTCTTCAAATTTCTTCACGTCAGAACATTCAACCCAGCGCGCGGTCGCCACGTTTACGGATTCGTAAATCGCTTCAACGTTGTACTCGCTCTTCAGACGCGCAACCACCACGTCAAACTGCAGCACGCCGACCGCGCCAACGATCAGGTCGTTGTTCGCGATTGGGCGGAACACCTGCACGGCGCCCTCTTCCGAGAGCTGAACGAGGCCTTTCAACAGCTGTTTTTGCTTCAGCGGATCGCGCAGGCGAATGCGACGGAACAGCTCCGGTGCGAAGTTCGGAATGCCGGTGAACTTCATCATCTCGCCCTGGGTGAAGGTATCGCCGATCTGGATGGTGCCGTGGTTATGCAGGCCGATGATGTCGCCCGGATAGGCTTCTTCAACGTGCGAACGGTCACCCGCCATAAAGGTCAGCGCGTCGGAGATCACCACATCTTTCCCGATACGAACCTGGCGCAGCTTCATGCCCTTTTCATATTTACCGGAAACCACACGCATGAACGCTACGCGGTCGCGGTGTTTCGGGTCCATGTTGGCCTGAATTTTGAAGACGAAGCCGGTGAATTTCTCTTCCTGGGCTTCCACTTCACGGGTGTCGGTTTTACGCGGCATCGGGCGCGGTGCCCACTCCACCAGGCCGTCGAGCATGTGGTCAACGCCGAAGTTACCCAGCGCGGTACCGAAGAACACCGGAGTGAGTTCGCCCGCCAGGAACAGCTCTTTATCGAACTCGTGGGAGGCGCCCTTCACCAGCTCCAGCTCGTCGCGCAGCTGCGCGGCCAGCTCTTCGCCGACGGCAACGTCCAGATCCGGATTATCCAGACCCTTCACGGTGCGAACCTCCTGGATGGTGTGACCTTTACCGGTCTGATACAGGTAAACTTCGTCTTTATAGAGGTGGTAAACCCCTTTAAACAGCTTGCCGCAGCCGATTGGCCAGGTAATCGGCGCGCAGGCGATCTTCAG
>CAMKZP010000157.1 GCA_946477805.1 uncultured Enterobacter sp. | reverse complement strand
TCGTGGGCTCGGAGATGTGTATAAGAGACAGATTATAAGATGCTGAAATAGCTATCGATGTTGAATATTTCTCCGTTACGTAAAAGGTATGAGTCATGTGAAAAAGTTAAGCCCTTCCTCATGAGTCGGATCCGTCTTAAGAAAACGCGCTGTGTGTCACGCGGTTTTCAAAAAGTGACTTTCACCCACCGTAATGCCTGCTGCGGCAAGGCTGGACAAACGCCCATCGTTTTGTACAACCTTTGCAGCAGAGGTTTTTTTAACACGCCTGAACCGCGCTGAAGCCGGTTCATTTTCCATAAATTAATACTTTGAGGTGAGCTCATTAATAAAAATAAGCCGCGCGGGTGAGATATTAAAATTGTTTCGCCAGACATACTCTTTTTCGTAACGCGGCGTTAACAAAACAACGATTCGCGTTAATACCGAAAGAAACGTTGTTTTGTGTATAGCCAGGTCCAGGGTGACAACATGAAAAACAGAACGTTATTTATGATGTTTACATTGCTGGGTGCGCCTGGATTTGTAATCGCAGGGAATTCAGATTTAGCAGGTTCTGAATATAACCTTGCGGTTAATGAATTAAGCAAGTCTTCATATAATCAGGCAGCCATTATTGGTCAGCAGGGCTCAGGTAATAATGCTGACGTTCGTCAGGACGGTTCGAAATTATTGTCCGTTGTCTCTCAGGAGGGTGGAGGCAATCGAGCGAAAGTTGACCAATCAGGGACTTACAATCTTGCATATATCGATCAGGCTGGCAGCGGAAACGATGCGAGTATTAAGCAGGACGCTTTTGGTAATACCGCTGTGATTATCCAGAAAGGCGCGGGTAACAGGGCGAATATTACGCAGTACGGTACGCAGAAAACAGCAGTTGTAGTACAGAGACAGTCACAAATGGCCATTCGCGTTATTCAACGCTAGCGCTTTGTGACGACTTAATCAATCCGATGGGGGTTTACCATGAAACTTTTCAAAGTGGCAGCAATCGCAGCAATCGTAGTTTCTGGCAGTGCTTTCGCAGGTGCGGTACCTCAATTTGGCGGCGGCCACGGCGGCCACGGCGGCGGCTGGGGCGGTAATAGCGGCCCTGACTCAACCCTGAGCATTTACCAGTACGGTGGCGGCAACTCTGCTGTTGCCTTGCAAACTGATGCAAAAAAATCCGATTTGACCATCACCCAGCATGGCGGCGGCAACGGCGCTGACGTGGGCCAGGGCTCAGACGAAAGCTCCATCGATCTGCTGCAGAAAGGCTTTGGTAACAGTGCGACCATTGACCAGTGGAACAGCAAAGACTCGATTATCAACGTGAAACAGTTCGGCGGCGGCAACGGCGCGGCTGTGGACCAGACGGCGTCCGGGTCAACGGTGACCGTTCACCAGGTCGGGTTCGGCAACAACGCGACTGCACATCAGTACTAATTCCAGATCTGTACTACAAAAAAAACAGGGCAAATGCCCTGTTTTTTTTCGGGAGTTCATCATGAATACGCTCATACTCCTCGCCGCGCTTTCCGGTCAGATTACGTTTAACACCTCGCAGCAGGGGGATATCACCACCGTTATTCCCCGGGTTACCCTCGCGGAACCCTGCGATTGTCAGGTGAAGATTGTATCTGTTCGACAAGGGCAGGGCGGCGAAAGCAGCTCACGGCAGCAAAATACGCTTTCTATCCCCGCTAATCAGGCGATTGATTTAACGCGGCTGAGTTTAAATATTCACACGGGGGATACGGTGAAAATTATTGTCACCGTCTCTGATGGAAAATCGCTTCATTTATCACAGCAGTGGTCGCCTTCTGGGTCGTCGCTTTAACATTCGTTAAATCAATGGATTGCGCGTGTGGCGGGAACGGAAGGTCGTTACTATGATGTTAACAGGTACTGAACGATATGTGCGGTTCAAATACCTTATACTGCGTTGTCTAAATGGAGCGCATTTACCCCTCAAGGATGATTTATTATTGAGGAGTACATCTTGTGACCAACTATACCGCTCAACTCATTTCAGGCTTTGGCCTGCTCGCCTCTGTTCTTATCACCCCCGCCTTTGCTGCAACCGTTGTTGACGGGGGTGTCATTCATTTCCGTGGCGCTATCGTGGCCGACCCATGCCAGGTTTCCCCTCAACAGGGGCAGCTGTCCGTGTCATGCCCTGATAATAACCGTATGCAGACGCGCAAAGTCAGCTACGAGGATGCGCTTAATGGCCGTAACGCCTTCCCCAGCCAGACGAATCTCAGCATGAAGTATCTCAACGCTGAAAAGACGCTTGCAGTTGTGCAGGTTGACTATCGTTAACCCTCTTTTACACGATAGTTTTTTCTCCACTCTCCCTCTGCGATACACTTATGAAAAAGGCGGGTTGCAGAGGGTATTTATGAGACCGCAAATCGACGTTTTTCATGGCGATATCACGACGTTGCACGTCGATGTGATTGTCAATGCAGCGAATCCATCCCTGATGGGCGGAGGCGGCGTTGACGGTGCCATTCATCGGGCTGCCGGGCCACAGCTTCTTGAAGCCTGTAAGCTGGTGCGCCAGCAGCAGGGGGAGTGCCCCCCGGGTCATGCCGTGATCACGCTTGCAGGCGATCTCCCCGCCAGGGCGGTTATCCATGCCGTTGGGCCGGTCTGGCACGGTGGGGATCGGCACGAGGCGAGTATTCTGGAGGAGGCTTACCGCAACTGCCTGCGTCTTGCGGCCGATAACGGCTATAAAACGATGGCTTTCCCGGCCATCAGCACCGGCGTGTACGGTTATCCAAAAGCGGCGGCGGCCACCATTGCGGTGAACACGGTTTACCACTATCTCTCTCTCAAACCGATGCCGGAAAAGGTGACCTTTGTCTGTTACGACGAAGAAACGGCGCACCTTTATCAACGGCTTCTGACCCAGCGTGGGCAGGATCTGGAGACATAAGCAAAGCGGCGCACATCGTGCGCCGCGGCTGTTATGAGGCTTTGGCCTGGGGTTTTCCCGAGAAGAGAAAACGCAGCAGCGGTATCCGCAGGTGGATTTCGTACAGCACGACAGCGATGCCAATCACAAACACCAGCCCGGTAAAGAACCCCAGCGTGTTGGAGGCAATGTGCGGCGTGATGTAGGCCCCGAAGAACAGCGTCAGCGGGTGGTGCACCAGGTAAATAAACAGCGATGCGTTGACGAAGTAGGTCACGCGGCTGGATTTAAAGTTCAGCAGGCGGTGGCCCAGGGCGAACACCACATTCACCATCCACAGCCCCATCAGCATGATGATCACGCTTTCCGTCTCGTACATCCACGCATCACCGCTGCCGTAGCGCTGGTTTAAAAGGTAAGCGGCAAACGCCAGCGCTGCACCGCCCGCACACCACGGGGACGGGGTGGTAAACAGTGATTTCAGCCGGGGATAAACAAACGCCAGCGCGCCCACCAGGAAGAAGGGGATGTAGAACAGCGACTGTATCACCACGAAATTAAACAGCCCGTCGCTCAGAATCGGCGGGTAAAGGATGAACAGCGTCCGTCTGATGGCGCCATAGGCGACGCCCAGCGCTAAAAAGAGCAGCGACAGTTTGCCCAGGGTCACGTTGGCAAAGAAGGCGTCAGAGGCCGTGCTTAAATGGCGGCGAAGGCGGCTAAAGATAAGCAGGCTTACCGTCGTCAGCACCACCAGCACCAGCAGGAACCAGAGGTGGGAGACCAGCTCCCACACCAGCGTATTGTATTTCTCATACAGCGACAGATTCGGCCAGTTCTCCGCTTTACCCTTCACGTACTGCAGCATGATGAACTGCGGCAGGGTCAAAAGCGGGATCGCCGTCAGCATGGGGATCCCGACGCGCTCCACGCGCACTTTCCACCAGCGCTTCATGGGGTAGCGCAAAAACAGCATATAAGAGAAATAGCCGGAGATGACGAAAAACACCTGCATACGAAAGGCGTGAATAAAGTCATTAAACAGCGTAAGCCACCAGGACGGTTCAAGGCTGTTAACGTGCCAGGTGTGGCTGGAGTAAATCAGTGAAATGTGAAAGGGGATCCCCAATAGCATCAGCCATGCCCGGATCGAGTCGAGGAAATATTCACGTTGTACGGGTGTTGTGCTCATATAACTCGGTACATTCTCAGACTAATCGCCTTATCCCTAAGACGCATAATGGTTACATTCGGAGCCAACCCTACACCAAGACCGACACCCTGTCTCCAGGATAAGCACGCAAAGTGAAAAGCGGGTTCTTTCATTTGCTTAATCCATGAGCCAGCGAGCTGAACAAAGCAGTGATAATGTTGTCGGATTGCCTGAGTTTCCATTAAAATGGATCGGATCGAATTAAGCACACAAAGGGGGAAGTGCTTACTTATTATGAAACATAAATCACAAATGATGAAAATGCGTTGGTTGGGTGCAGCAGTGCTGTTGTCACTGTATACCTCATCGGCCTGGTCCTTTACCATCGATGACGTCGCAAAACAGGCAAAGTCGATGGCTGGCAAGAGCTACGAAGCGCCGAAAAGTAACCTGCCCTCCGTTTTCCGTGACATGAAGTACGCGGACTATCAGCAGATCCAGTTCAATCACGATAAAGCGTACTGGAACACAATTAAAACCCCGTTCAAGCTTGAGTTTTATCATCAGGGTATGTATTTCGACACGCCGGTTGCTATCAATGAAGTGACGGCGACGGCGGTACGTAAAATTAAGTACAGCCCGGATTATTTCAATTTTGGCGATGTGCAGCACGACAAAGACACGGTGAAAGACCTGGGCTTCGCGGGCTTCAAGGTGCTTTACCCGATTAACAGCAAAGATAAAAACGACGAAATCGTCAGCATGCTTGGCGCCAGCTATTTCCGCGTGATTGGCGCAGGGCAGGTGTACGGGCTTTCCGCGCGTGGTCTGGCGATTGATACCGCGCTGCCGTCGGGTGAAGAGTTCCCACGCTTTCGCGAGTTCTGGATCGAGCGTCCAAAACCAACGGATAAACGTCTGACCATTTATGCCCTGCTGGATTCCCCTCGTGCAACAGGCGCATACCGCTTCGTGATCATGCCGGGACGTGACACGGTCGTTGACGTGCAGTCTAAAGTTTACCTGCGCGACAAAGTCGGCAAGCTGGGCGTCGCGCCATTGACCAGTATGTTCCTGTTCGGGCCGAACCAGCCGTCTCCGGTAATGAACTATCGTCCGGCCCTGCATGATTCCAACGGTCTCTCCATTCATGCCGGTAACGGTGAGTGGATCTGGCGTCCGCTGAACAACCCGAAACATCTGGCCGTCAGCAGCTTCGCGATGGAAAACCCGCAGGGCTTCGGCCTGCTGCAGCGCGGTCGTCAGTTCTCTCGCTTTGAAGATCTGGACGATCGTTACGATCAGCGCCCAAGCGCCTGGGTAACGCCGAAAGGTGACTGGGGCAAAGGCAAGGTGGAGCTGGTTGAAATCCCGACCAACGATGAAACCAACGACAACATCGTCGCCTACTGGACGCCGGACCAGCTTCCGGAAGCCGGTAAAGAGATGAACTTCAAATACGCCATCACCTTTAGCCGCGACGAAGACAAACTGCACGCGCCGGATAATGCGTACGTGATGCAGACGCGTCGTTCTACCGGTGACGTGAAGCAGTCGAATCTGATCCGCCAGCCGGACGGCACCGTCGCCTTTGTGGTGGACTTCACGGGCCAGGAGATGAAAAAACTGGCGCCGGAGACGGCTGTTAGCGCGCAGGCCAGCATCGGTGACAACGGTGAAATCGTTGAAAACACCGTGCGTTACAATCCGGTGACCAAAGGGTGGCGTTTAACCCTGCGTGTGAAAGTGAAAGATCCGAAACAGACCACCGAAATGCGCGCTGCGCTGGTCAGTAACGATCAGCCGCTGAGTGAAACCTGGAGCTATCAGCTACCTGCCAATGAATAATACATCTGAATATATTGATGCCATGCCGCTGACCGACATCGAAAAAGCGGCGCTGCCTAAGAGCGACATCCGCGCGGTGCACACCGCGCTGGATGGCGAACATCATCAGTTTACGCGTGATGATGATACGCCGCTGGGGTCAGTGAAGGCGCGTCTGGAGCAGGCATGGCCAGACTCGCTGGCAGAAGGGCAGCTGATCGCCGATGATGAAGGACGTGCCCAGCTTCAGGCCATGCCGAAAGCGACGCGCTCCTCCATGTTCCCGGACCCGTGGCGCACCAACCCGGTTGGCCGCTTCTGGGATCGCCTGCGCGGGCGTGACGTTACGCCGCGCTATCTGTCCCGCCTGACGAAAGAAGAGCAGGCCTCCGAGCAGAAATGGCGTACCGTAGGCACCCTTCGTCGCTATACGCTGCTGCTGCTGACGCTGGCTCAAACGGTTGTCGCGACCTGGTACATGAAAACCATTCTGCCGTATCAGGGGTGGGCGCTGATCAACCCTGCGGACATGTTTGGTCAGGATCTCTGGGTCTCCTTCATGCAGCTGCTGCCGTATATTCTGCAGAGCGGCATCCTTCTGCTGTTTGCTGTGCTGTTCTGCTGGGTCTCCGCCGGTTTCTGGACCGCGCTGATGGGCTTCCTGCAGCTGCTGATGGGGCGTGACAAATACAGCATTTCTGCGTCGACGGTCGGGGATGAACCCCTCAATCCTGAGCACCGCACCGCGCTGATTATGCCTATCTGTAACGAAGACGTTGACCGCGTGTTTGCGGGGCTGCGCGCAACCTGGGAGTCCGTTAAGGCCACCGGTAACGCCGCCCATTTCGACGTCTATATCCTGAGCGACAGCTACAACCCGGATATCTGCGTGGCCGAGCAAAAGGCGTGGATGGAGCTGATTGCCGAAGTGCAGGGCGAGGGGCAAATTTTCTACCGCCGCCGCCGTCGCCGCGTGAAGCGTAAAAGCGGCAACATCGATGACTTTTGCCGCCGCTGGGGTAATCAGTACAGCTACATGGTGGTGCTGGACGCCGACTCGGTCATGAGCGGTGACTGTCTGAGCGGCCTGGTCCGCCTGATGGAAGCCAACCCGAACGCCGGTATCATTCAGTCCTCGCCAAAAGCGTCCGGGATGGACACGCTGTACGCGCGCTGCCAGCAGTTCGCGACCCGCGTCTATGGCCCGCTGTTTACCGCAGGCCTGCACTTCTGGCAGCTGGGTGAATCCCACTACTGGGGTCACAACGCCATTATCCGCGTGAAGCCGTTTATCGAGCACTGCGCGCTTGCGCCGCTGCCGGGTGAAGGCTCGTTTGCCGGGTCGATCCTGTCGCATGACTTCGTGGAAGCCGCGCTCATGCGCCGTGCAGGGTGGGGCGTCTGGATTGCCTACGATCTGCCAGGCTCCTACGAGGAGCTGCCGCCGAACCTGCTGGACGAACTCAAGCGTGACCGCCGCTGGTGTCACGGAAACCTGATGAACTTCCGCCTGTTCCTGGTCAAAGGGATGCACCCGGTTCACCGTGCGGTGTTCCTGACCGGCGTGATGTCGTATCTCTCCGCGCCGCTGTGGTTTATGTTCCTGGCGCTGTCGACGGCCTTGCAGGTTGTCCACGCCCTGACGGAGCCGCAATATTTCCTGCAGCCGCGTCAGCTGTTCCCGGTGTGGCCGCAGTGGCGCCCGGAGCTGGCGATTGCGCTCTTTGCTTCCACCATGGTGCTGCTGTTCCTGCCGAAGCTGCTCAGCATCATCCTGATCTGGTGCAAAGGGTCGAAAGAGTATGGCGGGTTCTGCCGCGTCACCCTTTCCCTGCTGCTGGAAGTGCTCTTCTCCGTGCTGCTGGCGCCGGTGCGTATGCTGTTCCACACCGTGTTTGTGGTGAGCGCGTTTCTGGGCTGGGAAGTGGTCTGGAACTCACCGCAGCGTGATGATGACTCCACCCCCTGGGGCGAAGCCTTCATGCGTCACGGGTCGCAGCTGCTGCTCGGTCTGGTGTGGGCCGCAGGGA